>NZ_CP016207.1:1427730-1727730 GCF_001683375.1 Streptococcus sp. oral taxon 064
GCGGTCAAGCAGTTGAATTAACATTCGACGCGAAGATCAAAGCTGGCGCGAACTTGTCCGCATATGTGAAGGAAGACGGCCGTACACAGATTCCGAATAAGGCTTCTTATGACGCAAGCTTCCCACATAAACCAGGTGTGCACAAGGACTCTAACGAAGTCCCAGTAACGCCACCAACACCAGACGAGCCAGAGATCAAGAAAGATGTCAATACTAAAGCTGAAGAAACACTTGCTGATCGTGACCAAATTTTCACATACAACGTGAAAACAAGTGTCCCAACAGATGTATCATCCTTCAGTGTAAGTGATACACTTGAGTCTGTTCTTGATTATGCAGGTTCAGCAAGTGCAATCTTGAATGGTCAAGCTCTTGATGCAAGTCAAATCAAGGTAGAAGGTCAAACGATTACCTTGACCCTTACAAAGGAACAAGTGAAAGCCAATGGCGGTCAAGCTGTTGAATTGAGCTTCACTGCTAAGATTAAAGCGGGAGCTGATTTGACTCCATATCTAACAGATCGTGGATTCACTGTTCCAAATACGGCTTCTTATGATGCAAACATTCCAAATAGACCAGGACTACACAAAGATTCGAATAAAGTTCCGGTTATCGTTCCAAAAGAACCAGAACCAGAAATTACGAAGAAAATCAACCGTACCTTGGACCACTTGGATGTCGAATACGATGCACCTTACATGTACAATGTCAATACAGCTTTACCAAAAGATATTGATAAGTACAAAGAGTTCACCGTAACAGATACACTTGAATCTGTTTTGGCAATCGCTGATACACCAGTAGCCTATGTGGACGGTCGTGATGCAAATGGAGCTCTTGAAACAAGTGTTGAAGGAAACACTGTCACTGTAAAAGTGAAAGATTTCGCTCGACTAAAAGGCTTCAAAGAGATTCAATTGTACATCCCAGCTAAACTCAAAGCGCATAGCGATTTGACTCCTTATAAGGATCAATTGGTACCAAACAAAGCAAGTGTTAACTTCAAGGATGCCAATGGTCAATCTGGCAGCAAGGAATCAAAACCGGTAACGGTGAAACCACGTGACCCAGAAAAACCAACTGATCCAACACCAGGTGAACCAGCTAAGTCTGTTGGACCAGAAGATGGATCTAAACCTGATAAAGAATACCACTTGCCAAACGCTTTAGATACCTTCCGATTCGATATTACTACACCGGTTCCAACAGATCCTGTAGATGAAAACGGAAATGCTAAGAAGGATCAATATGGTCGTCTTATCAAGACAGACTTGACTAGTTTTACAATCACGGATGAAATCAATTCAGTCTTGAAAGTCAACAAAGACCGTATCGCTCTTAAAGTTGAAAATGCTCAGTTTGACAAGATCAAAGCAACTCTTCAAGCTCAACTTGATCAAGCAGAGAAAGAACTCAAAGCTTTGACAGGCAAGTCAACAGAAGAGACTTCAACAGAGACTGGTAAGAAGGAAGAACTCAAGGCAGCGGAAGCTAAAGTAGCTGAATTGAAAGCGAAGTTGGAAGCAGCTAAGGCAGCGCAGCCAGCTAAACCAGCTGAAACTACAACACCAGCTACTCCAGCAACAGCTACTGAAGAAACAACTCCAGCTACATCTGATTCTTCTGCAACAGAAGATAAGAAACCTGCAACTAGCGAGCCAAGTCAAGATCTTGTAAGCTTGGAAGCAGAGTTGAAAGCAGCTGAAGAAAACTTGGCTAAACTTCAAGCACCAGCTGAGAAAGAAGCAGAATTGGCACCAGCTGATAAGAAACAACAACAAGAGAAACTCGAAAATGAAATCAAGAAACTAAAAGAAGCTCAAACCAAGCTTCAAGCAGCTATTGATAAATTGAGTAAGTCTTCAAATGATCGTGGTGAATTAGTAGGTAAAGATTTAGAAGCAATTGCTACTGTTACTTACGATGAAACTAGCAATGTTGTGACTTTTGAAATCAGCGACAAGGATGTTCTTGAAGCCTTGAAGGGAAGTACCGTACGTCTTGTACTTTACACTAACTTCAAAGAAGGAACAGATTTTACACAATTCGCTGCTGGTGTTCCTAATAAAGCTAAAGTAAGCTTTAACCATAATCCACAGCCTACCAATACAGTTATGGTGTTCCCACCTAAACCGGAGGAGCCAACAAAACCAACTCCTGTTGGGAATGTTCCACCAAAAGATCCAGGCAAAAACTTGCCAAATACAGGTTCTGAAGCATCTTCAATCTTTGGAGTACTTGCTGCCCTAGCTCTAGGACTTGCTGGACTTCTAGTTTGGAAGCGTAAAGCTGAACGTTAGTATCATATAGTAAGAGGAGAGTAGAAATATTTCCTCTCTTCCTTACTATATATTAAATGAATTAAGGGAAAAAGAATGAGTAGAAAAAAATTATTAAAGTTAGGGATTTCAATACTTGCTTTAAACGCTCTTGGAGTAGCAACGTATCATGTAGCTCCAGATCTATATCAAATTCCAACAGTGCATGCAGAAGAAACACCGGCGGAAGATGAAGAAATTCCAGATGGAGCAGAGCGAAACATTGCGCTTAAATTCAAAAGAATGCTTGATGATGTAGAGGCTTTCATCGCTGACTATAAAGCTAATCCTAATGATGAAGACAACAAAACTGGATTAGAAGATAGTTTGGCGGAAGCTACTAACTACCTTCCTACCGCAAAGAAGGCAATGAAGAGTCCAGAAGGTCAAAAAGGTTTTGTGGCATATGAAGCTCGCTACAATGAGTTGAAAGCCAAGGTTGAAGCTTTGTTGGCTGGTAAGACAGAACAACCAGCGGAACCAAAAGTTGAGCATCAAGAAATCACTACAACAGAAGAGATTCCTTATGCATCTCGTACCGAAAACAATGCTGATCTTGCAGAAGGTACTCGCAATGTGAAACAAGCGGGTGTTAAAGGTACTAAGACCATTACTTGGGATATCACACTGACAGATGGTAAAGAAACAGCTCGTACTAAGAAAAGCGAGAAAGTTACCAAAGAACCAGTAGAAGAAATCATCGAAGTTGGAACTAAGAAAACAGGTGTAGAAACCAAAGAAACAGTGACTGTAGAGGAAAAAGTTGCTTTCAAAGAAGAAACGAAAGTAGACCCAGCACTGGATAAAGGTCAAACGCGTGTTGAAGAAGGTGAAGAAGGTATCGATGAAGTCACTTATGAAGTGACAAAAGTGGATGGTGTTGAAAAATCTCGTAAAGAAGTTTCACGCAAGACCAAGAAAGCAGCCAAAAACAAGATTACTTATACCGGTTCAAAAGCAGTTGTAACGACTAAGGAAGTAACCAAAACTGAAGAAGTTGCCTTCCGGACTCGTGAGGTTGAAAATGCACTCTTAGCTGAAGGTGTTCGCCGAGTGAAGACAGCTGGTCAAAAGGGTGTTCGTACGATTGTTGAAACAGTGACTTACACAGACGGAAAAGAGACAGGCCGCGAGGTGAAATCAAACACAATCACTACTCCAGCAGTAGACGAAGTTGTCGAAGTTGGAACTAAGAAAGCAGCGGTTGTAACGACTAAGGAAGAGACCAAGACAGAAGAAGTTGCTTTCCAAACTAAGGAAGTAACAAATCCAGATCTTCCAGAAGGAAGTCGTCAAGTGAAGACAGCTGGTAAGAAAGGTGTTCGTACGATTGTTGAAACTGTCACTTACACAGACGGAAAAGAGACAGGTCGTGAGGTGAAATCAAACACAATCACTACTCCAGCAGTAGACGAAGTTGTCGAAGTTGGAACTAAGAAAGTAGTAGCCCCAGTTGTAACGACTAAGGAAGAAACGAAGACAGAAGATGTTGCTTTCCAAGTCAAAGAAGTGAAGAACGCAGACCTTCCAGAAGGAAGTCGTCAAGTGAAAGCTGCTGGTAAGAAGGGTGTTCGCACCATTGTTTATACAGTGACATACACAGACGGCGTTGAAACAGGTCGCGAAGTGAAATCAAACACAATCACCACTCCAGCAGTAGATGAGATTGTTGAAGTTGGAACTAAGAAAGTAGTAGCGCCAGTTGTAACGACTAAGGAAGAGACCAAGACAGAAGAAGTTGCTTTCCAAGTCAAAGAAGTGCAGAACGCAGACCTTCCAGAAGGAAGTCGTCAAGTGAAGACAGCTGGTAAGAAGGGTGTTCGCACCATTGTTTATACAGTGACTTACACAGATGGCGTTGAAACAGGTCGTGTTGAGAAATCAAACACAATCACTACTCCAGCAGTAGACGAAGTTGTCGAAGTTGGAACTAAGAAAGTAGCTTCTACAACAACCAACGGTGATAAGAAAGATACTGCAACAACAGGGAACCAAGCTGAAAACACTAAGAAAGAAGAAACTGTAAGCCAAGATCAGAAAGCTCTACCAAGCACAGGTACAGCTTCTACCAGTCTTCTTTCAATGATTGGTTTATTTATCGCCGGTCTAGTCGGCTTTGTCGTTCGTAAGAAGGACTAAGGCTCTCTAATTGTACAAAAGCATCTTTTGTACCAGAAATACTAAAAAGAACCCAGAATTTATTCTTGGGTTCTTTCTTTATAAATTAAAACGAATTACTATGGATAAGTTGTTAGAAACGATATCATGTTATGGAGTTTGTAGAGTAGTATGAGTCTATTCTAGCTTGAAAGAATGGTCAACCATTTTTAAACCAATTCATTGATAGAAGTAAAATCTCTACCCAGGCCTTGAGCAACTGGGAGGCTGGTCAAGTAACCTTGATAAGTGGTCACACCTTGACGCAAGCCCTCATCTTCAGCAATTGCTTGTGCGAATCCTTTGCCAGCAAGAGCTTCGATATAAGGAAGAGTGACATTGGTTAGGGCGATGGTTGAAGTACGGGCAACCGCACCAGGGATATTGGCAACGGCATAGTGGAGAACACCGTGTTTTTCATAGACGGGTTCATCGTGTGTTGTCACACGGTCAGCTGTCTCGATAACGCCACCTTGGTCAACGGCAACATCAACGATGACAGAGCCTGGACGCATTTGTTTGACCATCTCTTCTGTCACCAATTTCGGTGCTTTAGCACCAGGGATGAGAACTGCACCAATCACCACATCAGCATCTCTCACACTTGCTTCGATGTTGAATGAATTAGACATAAGAGTTTGGATTTGGTTTCCAAAGACTTCTTCTAGAACTGAGAGACGCTTAGCGCTAATATCTAAAATAGTTACTTGAGCACCAAGACCAAGGGCGATGCGGGCAGCATGTGTACCGACGACACCACCACCGATGATGGTTACTTTTCCTTTTGGAACACCTGGTACACCACCAAGTAGAACACCAGAGCCACCAGCTTGCTTAGTAAGGAAGTGAGCTCCGATTTGAACAGCCATACGACCTGCAACCTCACTCATAGGAACGAGGAGTGGTAGTTGTCCTTGATTGTCACAAACAGTTTCATAGGCAATTCCTGTTGTTTTGGCTGCTAACATAGCATCTGCTAATTCTGGCGCAGCGGCCATGTGCAAGTAGGTGAAGAGGAGAAGGTCGTCGCGCAAATAACCGTATTCAGAAGCTAGTGGTTCTTTTACTTTCACGACTAACTCGGCAGCCCAGGCATCAGCAGCAGTAGCGACAATCTCAGCTCCTTGCTTTTGATAGTCCGCATCAGTAAACCCTGAACCGAGACCAGCATTTGTTTCGATGAGGACACGATGTCCACGGCTGACTAAACTATGGACGCCAGCAGGAGTGAGGGCAACGCGGTTTTCGTTATTTTTAATTTCTTTTGGGATTCCGATTAACATAGAGATAACCTACCTTTCAATTGACGGGATTGTTTTAGTTGTCACATTCCAGTTCATAAATCAAAAATGTGATGGTTTTATTGTATATGAAACCGCTTCAAAAATCAAGAAAAACTTGTCATCCAAATTTATTTATGCTAGACTAGTGAGAATCAAGCTCTAATGGAGGGAAAAGTATGGAATCAATATTTGTGAAATTTGCCCAGTATCCATCTATAGAAATGGAGCGTTTATTGCTCCGACCTGTAACCTTGGACGATGCAGAAGCTATGTTTGAGTATGCCTCAGACAGAGAAAATACACGCTACACTTTTCCAAAAAATCAAAGTTTAGAAGAAACCAAGAACAACATCGCTCAGTTTTACTTGGCTAGTCCCTTGGGCCGTTGGGGAATCGAACTAAAAAGCAATGGTCAGTTTATCGGTACCATTGATTTGCACAAGATTGATACTGTTCTTAAGAAGGCAGCTATTGGTTACATTATCAATAAAAAGTATTGGAATCAAGGATTGACAACAGAAGCCAATCGAGCCGTGATTGAACTGGCTTTTGAGAAGATTGGAATGAATAAGTTGACCTCTCTTCACGATAAGGAAAATCCTGCATCTGGCAAGGTCATGGAGAAATCAGGCATGCGTTTTTCCCACGAAGAACCCTATGCCAGAATGGATAATAAAGAACCAGGTAGAATCGTCACAAGAGTTCATTATGTCTTGACTAAGGAAGACTATTTTGCAAATAAATAAGCAGTTGAAAAGATTTTTCAGCTGTTTTTTTCTTCCTCTTACGAATAACTTAAGAGAGGAGAAAATATGGAAGCAATTATCGAGAAAATCAAAGAGTATAAAATCATTGTCATCTGTGCTGGTTTGGGTTTGGCCTTGGGCGGATTTTTCTTGCTAAAACCATCTACACAAAAACCCGTCACAGAAACAAACTTGCAGGCTGAAGTTGCAGCTGTTTCAAAGGATTCATCATCTGAAAAGGAAATCAAGAAGGAAGAAAAGGATGAGTCTGCTGAACAAGATCTAATCACAGTAGATGTCAAAGGTGCTGTTAAATCGCCAGGAATTTATGATTTACCAGTAGGGAGTCGTGTTCATGATGCCGTTCAGAAAGCTGGTGGATTGACAGAGGAGGCAGATAGCAAGTCGCTCAATCTCGCTCAGAAAATCAGTGACGAGGCTCTTGTCTATGTTCCAACTAAGGGAGAAGAAGTGGCTAGTCAGCAGACTGGTTCTGGAACGACTGCTTCGACAAGTAAAGATAAGAAGGTCAACCTCAATAAAGCTAGTCTGGAAGAACTAAAACAGGTCAAAGGCTTGGGAGGAAAGCGAGCACAGGATATTATCGACCATCGTGAGGCAAATGGCAAATTCAAGTCGGTAGATGAATTAAAGAAGGTCTCTGGCATTGGCGCTAAGACCATAGAAAAGCTAAAAGATTATGTCACAGTGGATTAAGAATTTCCCAATTCCCCTAATCTATCTGAGTTTTCTGTTACTCTGGCCTTACTATGCC
Source organism: Streptococcus sp. oral taxon 064 (assembly GCF_001683375.1). Lineage (GTDB taxonomy): Bacteria > Bacillota > Bacilli > Lactobacillales > Streptococcaceae > Streptococcus > Streptococcus oralis_S. Next base: position 1,435,010 of record NZ_CP016207.1, read on the forward strand.
ATTTTCTCAGTATCTTATATTGCTTTACTAGGCTTTGTTTTTCTACTCATCTGTCTCTTTTTTCAATTTCCTTGGAAATCGGCCGGTAGAGTTCTAGCGATTTGTGGAGTTTTTGGAATTTGGTTTTTGTTTCAAAATTGGCAACAGACACAAGCAAGTCAAAACCTAGCGGATTCTGTTGAGAGGGTACGGATTTTACCAGATACCATCAAAGTCAATGGAGACAGTCTGTCCTTTCGGGGCAAGGCTGAGGGCCGCACCTTCCAAGTTTATTATAAGCTACAGTCCGAGGAAGAGAAAGAGCTCTTTCAGGCCTTAACAGACCTTCATGAGATAGAGATAGAAGGAAAACTTTCAGAGCCTGAAGGTCAGAGGAATTTTGGTGGCTTTAACTACCAAGCCTATCTGAAGACTCAAGGAATTTACCAAATTTTGACTATCAAGAGTATCCAGTCAATGAAACAGGTTAGAAGTTGGGATATAGGAGAAAATCTGTCTGGTTTACGTCGGAAGGCTGTAGTTTGGATCAAGATGCGCTTTCCAGATCCTATGCGCAATTATATGACAGGTCTTCTTTTAGGACATTTGGACACGGACTTTGAGGAGATGAATGAGCTCTATTCCAGTCTTGGAATTATCCATCTCTTTGCCTTGTCGGGTATGCAGGTAGGCTTTTTCATGGATGCCTTTAAGAAACTCCTCTTGCGATTGGGCTTAACTCAAGAAAAGTTGAAGTGGCTAACTTATCCCTTTTCTCTTATCTATGCAGGTCTGACAGGATTTTCAGCTTCGGTCATTCGTAGTCTCTTACAAAAGTTACTAGCCCAACATGGTGTTAAGGGCTTGGACAATTTTGCCTTAACAGTCCTTGTCCTCTTTATCATCATGCCCAACTTTTTCCTAACAGCAGGAGGAGTCTTGTCTTGCGCTTATGCTTTTATCTTGACCATGACAAGCAAAGAAGGGGAGGGACTCAAGGCTGTTGCCAGAGAAAGTCTGGTCATTTCTTTGGGAATATTACCCATTCTATCCTTTTATTTTGCAGAATTTCAGCCTTGGTCTATTCTTTTGACCTTTGTCTTTTCCTTTCTGTTTGATGTGGTCTTCTTACCGCTTTTGTCCATCTTATTCATCCTGTCTTTTGTTTACCCAGTCACTCAGTTTAACCTTGTCTTTGAGTGGTTGGAGAACATCATTCGCTTGGTATCGCAGCTGGCAAGCAGGCCTCTGGTCTTTGGTCAACCCAACGCATGGCTGTTGATTCTACTGTTAGTTTCATTAGCCTTGGTCTATGACATGAGGAAAAACATCAAAAGACTAGCAGGATTCAGTCTCTTTATTGTGGGGCTCTTTTTCCTGACCAAGCATCCACTTGAAAATGAAATTACCATGCTGGATGTAGGGCAAGGGGAGAGTATTTTCCTACGGGATGTGACTGGTAAAACCATTCTCATAGATGTTGGTGGTAAGGTAGAAGCTAGTAAGAAAATCGAGGACTGGCAAGAAAAGGCGACAACCAGCAATGCCCAGAGAACCTTGATTCCCTATCTTAAAAGTCGAGGAGTAGACAAGATTGACCAGCTGATTTTGACAAATACAGATAAGGAGCATATTGGAGATTTGCTGGAGGTGACCAAGGCTTTCCATATCGGGGAGATTTTAGTATCAAAAGGAAGTTTGACACAGAAGGAATTTGTGGCAGAACTAGAAGCAAGCCAAACCAAGGTACGCAGTGTGACAGTAGGAGATAACTTGCTAATTTTTGGAAGTCAGTTAGAAGTCCTATCTTCAAGGAAAATTGGAGATGGGGATCGTGATGCTTCCCTGGTTCTTTATGGAAAACTCTTGGATAAGCACTTTCTCTTCACAGGAAATTTGAAAGAGAAGGGAGAGAAGGACTTGCTGAAGCATTATCCTGACCTAGAGGTGGATGTCTTGAAAGCGGGCCAACATGGTGCTAAAACCTCATCCAATCCAGTTTTCCTCGAAAAACTCAAACCAGAGATTACTCTCATTTCAGTTGGAAAAAACAATCATACGAAATTTCCCCATCAGGAAACCTTGACACGACTGGAAAGTATCAAGAGTAAGATTTACCGAACTGACCAGCAAGGGGCTATCCGCTTTAAAGGATGGAATAGTTGGAGAATTGAAACGGTTCGATAAAATAGACAAACTTTTCGAAAAATTGACTTTTTATCTTGACAAGGAATAGAAAACTTGGTATCATATAAAAGTTGAGAAAAGCAGAAGTGAGAGCTTCTCGCCTTGTGACATCAAGTTGCCTGGCCCTACGGATGAAAAGTTTCTAAGAAACGCTATCATAACGTGCGGGCTTGTATCATTACGAGTCCGCTATTGTTTTTCTCTAATAATAAAAAAGAGGTGAAAACCATAGCAAAGCAAGACTTATTCATCAATGATGAAATTCGTGTACGTGAAGTTCGCTTGATCGGTCTTGAGGGAGAACAGCTAGGCATCAAGCCACTCAGCGAAGCGCAAGCATTAGCTGATAGTGCAAATGTTGACTTAGTATTGATTCAACCCCAAGCAAAACCACCTGTTGCTAAAATTATGGACTACGGTAAGTTCAAATTTGAGTATCAGAAAAAGCAAAAAGAACAACGTAAAAAACAAAGTGTTGTTACTGTGAAAGAAGTTCGTCTGAGTCCAACTATTGACAAGGGTGACTTTGACACAAAACTTCGCAATGCACGCAAGTTCCTTGAAAAAGGAAATAAAGTTAAGGTATCCATTCGCTTTAAAGGGCGTATGATCACCCATAAAGAGATTGGTGCAAAAGTTTTAGCCGAGTTTGCTGAAGCAACACAAGATATTGCGATCATCGAACAACGAGCTAAGATGGATGGACGCCAAATGTTCATGCAGTTGGCGCCAGTAACTGACAAAAAATAATTGTCAGAAAGTTAAATAAAGGAGAAAAAATCATGCCAAAACAAAAAACACACCGCGCATCAGCTAAACGTTTCAAACGTACAGGTTCTGGTGGACTTAAACGTTTCCGTGCTTACACTTCTCACCGTTTCCACGGAAAAACTAAGAAACAACGTCGTCATCTTCGTAAAGCATCTATGGTGCATTCAGGAGATTTCAAACGTATTAAAGCAATGCTTACTCGCTTGAAATAATAGCCTAACAGTAAGTAAACAATTCTAGGAAATATTTGGAGGAAATAAAACATGGCACGTGTTAAAGGTGGCGTTGTATCACGCAAACGTCGTAAACGTATTCTTAAATTAGCAAAAGGTTACTATGGAGCTAAACACATCTTGTTCCGTACTGCAAAAGAACAAGTAATGAACTCTTACTACTATGCATACCGTGACCGTCGTCAGAAAAAACGTGACTTCCGTAAATTGTGGATCACTCGTATCAATGCGGCAGCTCGTTTGAACGGACTTTCATACTCACAATTGATGCATGGTTTGAAATTGGCTGAAATCGAAGTTAACCGTAAAATGCTTGCTGACTTGGCTGTTAACGATGCAGCAGCTTTCACAGCACTTGCAGATGCAGCTAAAGCAAAACTTGGTAAATAATGACAAACTGTTTCATTCTTACTCTCGTGGTTTTTACCGCAAGAGTAGGGTGAAACTTTTTTATTTTCCTTAAACGATTTTCGATTTTAAAGAGTAAATGACAGATTTTTTCAAAGAAAATAGGATATTTCCTGTATAATAGGAATATCTAAAAAAGATTTGGAGTTACAAGAAAATGATAGTAGGTATTGATTTAGGAACGACTAATTCTTTAGTAGGGGTATACCAGGATGGCCAGGTCAAGCTGATTCCCAATGCTTTTGGTGAATATTTGACTCCTTCTGTTGTGGCTTTGGATGACAATGATGAAATCATAGTTGGAAAAATTGCCAAGGAACGTTTGGTGACCCATCCAGACAAGACGGTTTCACAGTTCAAGCGTTTTATGGGGACCAAGCATGAGTTGACACTAGGAAATCGAGCATATAAGGCTGAAGAATTGAGCTCTTTTATCATTCGAAAGTTGGTAGACGATGCAGAGACCTATCTTGGAGAAAAGGTCGAGGAAGTGATTGTCAGTGTTCCAGCCTATTTCAATGATGCTCAACGCTATGCGACCAAACTAGCAGGGAAATTTGCAGGCGTTCAGATTGATCGGATTATCAATGAACCTTCCGCAGCGGCTCTTGCTAAAAGATCTATGGTAAACCAAGAAGATCAATCTTTTATTGTAGTCGATTTTGGTGGGGGTACGCTAGATATCTCAGTTGTTGAGTTGTTTGATAATATTGTTGAAATCGTGTCGATTGCAGGGGACAATCGTTTGGGAGGAGAGGATTTTACTGCAGCAATTGCTGAGGAATTTTTAGTCTCCAATAAATTAACCAAGGATACGATTTCCCGTGAATTTTATGGCAAAATTCTGGTACAGGCTGAAAAGACTAAACTAGAACTCAATGAGAAAGAAGAAGTGAAGATGACAGTTCTGGACCAAGAACAGGAATACACTTTAGACTTGAGCTACCAGCGTTTTTATGAGCTTTGTCAACCTCTGCTAGCCCGTGTTAAGGCCGTTTTGGACCGTGCCTTGATGGATGCACGCTATAGCTATGTATCATCAGATAACTTTGTTCTTGTTGGGGGGACTTCGAAACTCCGCTTGGTTCAGGACTTTTTATCCTACTGTATCAATCAAGTGGTGCAGGTTTCGGATGATCCTGATCGGATGATTGCGAGAGGTTGTGCCCTTCTAGCAGGAATCAAAGAACGCCAGGGTGAGATTCGAGATTTGTTGCTGTCTGATATTTGTCCTTTTACACTGGGGATTGAGATAGTTGGAGACCGTTTTTCACCGATTATTGAGCGAAATTCTACCCTACCTGCTTCACGCATTGAGCAGTACTACACGGCTGAATTGGGACAGAGCCAAGTCAAGATAAAGGTCTATCAAGGTGAGATGATGAAGGCATCACAAAACCTGTTTCTAGGAGAATTAGAAGTTCCCGTCCCTGTTAATACTAGAGAAAATGAAAGTTTCACAGTTCGTTTTACCTATGATTTAAATGGGATTTTGGATGTCGAAGTGAAAATTGATTCAACACAGGAAGTCTTTAGCAATGTTATTCTCCAAGATAGTGTTACTCTGACAGAAAAGGAAATCAAGGCTAAGCAAGCAGAGTTGACTCGCTATAAGATTAATGCTCAAGAAACAGAGGTTTATCGTTTCTTGATTGAAAAAGCGAATCGCGTGTACAGTATGCTCTTGGGGAGAAGAAGAGATGAGCTAATGGCTGAAACTAGACGATTTGAAGAAGAGGTCAGTCAAGCATCTGTGTATCATTTGCCAAAACTTTATCAATCATTTTCAAACTATTTAGACTTCCTAGAGCGAGGACTGTAAAAGAGGAGACCTTATGAATATATGGGAAACTTTAGGGATAGAGCCAACGACTGACGTCAAGCTTATTAGAAGGCGTTATGCTGAACTGGTTCGGCTCTATCACCCAGAAGACCAACCAGAAATTTACCAAGAAATTGTTGAAGCTTATCAAAAAGCCTTGACTTATGTGAGATCTAGAAATACAAAACCAGAAAATAGTCTAAGAAAAGCGAGTGACTCTCAAGAAGCTGCTGAACTTGAAGAAGAGGCGAATGAAAAGCCTAACTCTAGTCTCCACTTTGAAAACTTGACTGAAGAAACGAATACTGAGAACGAAGAGTCTGAAAGATCTAGTCTTGATTTCAGTGATTATCAGCAATCGACTGATAAATTCAGCGATTCCTTTAACTTTGAAACCTTTAAAGCAGAAGAGGATAAGCAAAAGTCCACCCTTGACTTTAGTGACTATGATGAGGAAGTTCAGCTAAATGGAGATTCTGAAGAAAGAGCTACGAATACCCTCAACTTTGAAACGTTTGGTGACGAAGAGAACCAAGGGCAAGAAGGAACAACAAGGTCTACTCTTGACTTTAGTGGTTATAATGAAGGAACCTATCTGATCCAAAATGCGATTGAAAGTATTGTTGGAAACGACGGGTATAACCAAGAGGAACAAGAGCATCTATGGCGTCAGTTCTTTCATCAGTATCAGTATGTTATGGACATTGTTCAATCCGTTTTAGAGGAAATGGATGTTTATATTTTTAACAAACCGGAGCAATTCTCTATCCTCATCCCCTTGCTGGAAGATTATATACCTGACTTTAAGTACTGGGGCTATTACTATAAGCTGAAGTATTGGAAAGTTAAAAGAGCTATAGCAGAAGAGGAAGGCAGTTCGCTTGAAAGCGCACATGAAGCCACTGAAGAATTCTATTATTCTTATCAACTTTGCCAAGAAATTCTTCAAGATTCTAACCAAGCAAATCAATTGAGCTCTTGGATAGAGTTTTTCAAGCACCCCTATCTGAGCTTTATGGTCTTAGATCAAGTAAATCAAAATCGTCAGATAATCAAGAGTGTGCCCGTTTTAACCTATATTCTTGAAAAAAACCGACAAGTCATATTTGAAGAGGATTATCCACTCTTGAATGACTTGGCTGATTACTTAGACGAAGTAAAAGGGGAGCTGGGAGAAAACGTTGACTTTAGTCACTACTTTCTAGATAATCCAGATGAAGTTGAGGCAGCCTTCTATGAGTTGCTCCATGCTCAGTATGAAGATGAGTATAAACTGTTACGTGATTGGCAATACCTTTTTGAATCAGTCAAAGATCACACGCTCCTACTTGATTTGTTAGAAAAGGTGGACGTCTATCCTTTAACCAATGCGAAAGTGTTAGCCCTCGTTCTCCAATTTGTGGAGCGTTACAGTGATGAGGAATCAAATCCTTACCTGAAAAAACTCCATTTCTGGAAGAGTATCCATTACTATCCTTCAGTGGTAGAGGAGTATGCACTAGATAAAAAAGAAAATTTTGATTACTGGTACAATGAAGGTTATCTTTATGTGGATAAGCTCACTAAGAGCGATGAAGATATCAATGATTGGGAAAAGTGGAGAAGCTACTTTAAAGGAAGACCACGCATTCTAACGATTTTGCTTCAACAGATCTATAAGGAGTACCATCGGTTTACAGATGGCAAGCTCTTGAGATATGTTTTGGCTCCATTTCCTACTTCTAAAATGGCTCCCCAAATGATGACGGAGGAGACAGACCAGAAACTAGAAGAGATGACAGTTTATGCTTATGAACTTAGTCATCCAAAGGCCAAGCTCTCTTATTTGGATTGGAAAAAAAGACAGGTATTTAATAATAAGTTTCTTCAGATTTTCTCTGGTCTCTTTACGATTGTGAGTTTGCTACTCAGTATTATAGAGCGACCTGGTTATAATTCATGGGTTCATGCTGGTATGTTTTCACTCTTTTACGTCTATATGCTAAAATTAAGGAAAACACCGATTGAGGAAGGAGTGACTGCTAGGGGGGAAAAACGAAAATTCTACTACAGTCCCCATCCATGGTTCCTACTAATTTTGTTATTGACCCTCGTCATTCCCTCCTTACCGTTTGGTCTCATTGGTGCCCTCATTTTCATTACATTATTCTGTCTAATCGATGGTTTTCAGGTGAGTCAAGGGCTGAAGTGGGATTATTCTTTGGAGAAGCTGATTCCTATCGGTATCTTTCTTTCTGCTGGCTTCTTATCCGCTTTGGTAAATCAAAGTCAGATCATTTCCGGAGTTGCAATGATGTACTTCCATATTTTTGCAATTCTTGTGATTAGCTTGTCTTTTACAAGATTTAGTCCTGGATTTCCACCATCTCTGAAGAAAATTTTCATACCAGCAATTTTGGGTATCCTACTCTTTCAATTATTGCCTTTCGTTCACAGCCGCTTAAACATTTTTAATCCAAATATCCTAAGAAATGAGACTCTGGCCTTGACGGTTATCCTTTTGTTAAATGGTATCGTCTTGTCTTATTTTACAAAGGAACAAGGCTTCATGATTGGTGTGAAGAAGGTCTTTATGATTTATGGCTTGCAGATCTTTATTTTCCTAAGAAGACTGTTCCGAATCCTATTCGCACTTATACCCGATTTTAGCAAAATTTATTTTGAAAAAGACCTGTTAATCCTGAATAGCGAATTTGCTTTCTACTTCCTCGAGGGACTTTTTGTCCTGATCATGCTTTTCCTTATTCGCAATATACGCAAGGAAAATCGTAAAAGTGCTTCTTAGAATGAAAGAGTAGAGAAGAGGACTCTAGTTCAAGTTTCTAGTAAATTTTCCTGAATAAAGGTATAATAGAACTATTCAAATGAAAGAGGTAATGAAGATGGCTTCAAAAATGTTACACACTTGCTTGCGAGTAGAAAACCTTGAAAAATCAATTGCATTCTATCAAGATGCTTTTGGTTTTAAAGAGTTGCGTCGCAAGGATTTTCCAGATCATGCTTTCACCATTGTCTATCTAGGACTTCAGGGGGATGACTATGAGTTGGAGTTGACCTATAACTATGATCACGGTCCTTATGTGGTAGGAGATGGCTTCGCCCATATCGCTCTCAGCACACCTGACCTTGAGGCCCTACATCAAGAACATAGCGCCAAAGGCTATGAGGTGACAGCCCCTAATGGACTTCCAGGAACTCAACCAAACTATTACTTTATCAAGGATCCTGATGGCTACAAGGTCGAAGTCATTCGTGAAAAATAATCCAGTAAAGTCAAGTAGAATGTTCGTTTTCTGCTTGACTTTTTTTCTTTGAAAGAGTATACTAATACAAATTTAACCTTTAAGGGGAGTCCAGAGAGACTTACAAGGTGTCAGATAAAAGGGATAGGGGACTCTCTGTGGAGACTTTTTAAGTGTGCGCATGAGTTCTAGCCTAACCCAACTGAGGCCTTGCATTAGCAAGGTCTTTTCTTTATCTGGTCCCCTTAAATTTAAGGAGGAAAAGTCATGAATCCCACATGTAAGAAACGTTTGGGTGCTATTCGTTTGGAAACCATGAAGGTGGTCACACAAGAGGAAATTGCGCCAGCAATCTTTGAATTAGTTCTAGAAGGGGAGATGGTTGAAGCCATGCGAGCAGGCCAATTTCTTCATCTGCGTGTGCCTGATGATGCCCATCTCTTGCGCCGTCCTATTTCAATTTCGTCAATTGACAAGGCAAATAAGCAGTGTCATCTCATTTATCGGATTGAGGGAGCTGGGACCGCAATTTTTTCAACCTTAAGTCAGGGAGATAGTCTTGATGTGATGGGACCTCAGGGAAATGGTTTTGACTTATCTGATTTAGGCAATCAGAGCCAAGTTCTCCTCGTTGGTGGTGGGATCGGTGTTCCACCCTTGCTTGAGGTGGCCAAGGAATTGCATGCGGGTGGGGTGAAAGTAGTGACAGTCCTCGGTTTTGCCAACAAGGATGTTGTGATTCTCGAAACCGAATTGGCCCAATATGGTCAGGTCTTTGTAACGACAGATGATGGTTCTTATGGCATTAAGGGAAATGTGTCAGTCGTCATCAATGAGTTAGACAGTCAATTTGATGCTGTTTACTCCTGTGGAGCGCCTGGAATGATGAAGTATATCAATCAAAGATTTTATGATCATCCAAGAGCCTACCTATCTCTGGAATCTCGTATGGCTTGTGGGATGGGAGCTTGCTATGCCTGTGTCCTAAAAGTGCCAGATAGTGAGACAATTAGTCAACGTGTCTGTGAAGATGGCCCTGTTTTCCGCACAGGAACAGTTGTATTATAAGGAGAAAGTCATGATTACAAATCGTTTACAAGTTTCTCTACCGGGTTTGGATTTGAAAAATCCAATTATTCCAGCATCAGGCTGTTTTGGTTTTGGACAGGAGTATGCCAAGTACTATGATTTAGACCTTTTGGGCTCTATTATGATCAAGGCAACGACACTTGAACCCCGTTTTGGGAATCCTACTCCCAGGGTGGCAGAAACGCCTGCAGGTATGCTCAATGCAATCGGTCTGCAAAATCCTGGTTTAGAAGCTGTTTTAGCTGAAAAGTTGCCTTGGCTGGAAAGAGAATATCCAACACTTCCTATCATCGCCAATGTAGCAGGCTTTTCAAAACAAGAGTACGCTGCCGTTTCTCAGGGGATTTCCAAGGCAGCCAATGTAAAAGCTATCGAGCTCAATATCTCTTGTCCGAATGTGGATCATGGCAATCATGGACTTTTGATTGGGCAAGATCCTGACTTAGCTTATGAAGTGGTAAAGGCAGCTGTGGAAGCCTCTGATGTGCCAGTTTATGTCAAGTTAACCCCTAGTGTAACGGATGTTGTCACCATCGCCAAAGCCGCAGAAGATGCAGGAGCAAGTGGCTTAACCATGATCAATACTCTAGTCGGTATGCGCTTTGACCTCAAAACAAGAAAACCAATCCTAGCCAATGGAACAGGTGGAATGTCTGGACCAGCAGTCTTTCCAGTAGCCCTCAAACTCATCCGCCAAGTCGCCCAAACAACCGACCTTCCCATCATTGGAATGGGAGGAGTAGATTCGGCTGAAGCAGCGCTAGAAATGTATCTGGCTGGTGCCTCTGCTATCGGAGTTGGAACAGCCAACTTTACCAATCCTTATGCCTGTCCTGATATCATCGAACATCTACCAAAAGTCATGGACAAATATGGCATTAGCAGTTTGGAAGATCTCCGTCAGGAAGTCAAAGCTAGTCTGAGATAAGCTAGGTCCTCCTTATCTTCAACAAGAAATAGAATCTTCATCAATTTGTAATATTTCCGTCGGTTAACTATGTTACAATAGGGTTTAGAAAACGTTATTGGAGCATTTAAATGAAACGATGGAAAGTGGCCCTAGTAAGTGTTGGCTTATTGGGGTGTTTTTTTACTGTAGTGGAGACAGCAAAAGCAGAAGAGGGAACTTGGCAAGGAAAGACCTACCTCAAAGCAGACGGGAAACCAGCAACCAACCAATGGATCTATGATCAAACGCAACAGGCCTGGTTTTATTTAACAGCTGATGGAAATCGTGCTGAGAACGGCTGGTTGACTGTTGCTGGTAAGGATTACTATTTTAACGAAGCTGGAAAATTAGCTACGAAAACGTGGGTTGGGCAGTACTATGTGACTGAAAGTGGTGCTAAAGCCAAGGAACAGTGGGTATTTAATCAGGAACAAGAATCCTGGTATTATCTCAAGTCTGATGGTCAGAAAGCTCAGAACGAATGGATTCAACAAGGTCAGGAAAAATATTACCTTAAAGAAGACGGGAAAATGGCCAAAGATGAGTGGATCACTCAAGGTGAGAACCAGTACTACATCAATTCACAAGGTAAAATGCTGAAAAATGCTTGGCTTGGTAAGACCTATTTGTCAGAAAATGGTCATAAGGTTAAACAAGCCTGGATTTATGATGACAACTATAGCAGTTGGTTCTACCTTCAACAAGATGGTACCTATGCTGAAAATGGCTGGCAAACCATAGATGGAAAGGACTACCATTTCAAATTTGGAGGCTATCTTTCTACCGAGCGCTGGATTGGCCGCTTCTATGTTGCAAAGAGTGGAGCCAAATTGAAATCGGAATGGCTCTTTGATAAGAATTATGATGCTTGGTTTTACTTGAAATCTGATGGTAGCTATGCCGAAAAAGGCTGGCAAACTATTGATGGAAAAGATTACCATTTCAAATCAGGTGGCTATCTTTCTACCGAGCGCTGGATTGACCGCTTCTATGTTGCTAAAAGTGGAGCTAAATTGAAATCGGAATGGCTCTTTGATAAGAATTATAACTCTTGGTTTTACTTGAAAGCTGACGGAACCTATGCTGAAAAAGGTTGGCAAACCATCAAAGGCAAGGATTACCATTTCAAATTAGGCGGCTACCTCTCTACGGAAACTTGGATTGACCGTAGTTATGTGACCAGCAGTGGAGCAAAAGCAGGCAAGGGCTGGCTCTTTGACAAGAATTATAACTCTTGGTTCTATATTAACTCTGATGGAAATTATGTCAATAAAGAATGGCTCTGGGATAATGGTTACTACTATCTCAAATCTGGTGGTTATATGGCTGCGAGTGAGTGGGTATGGTACAAGAACAATTGGTTCTACCTCAAGTCAAATGGAAAGATGGCTGAGAAAGAATTAATCTACGATTCATCTGACCAATCATGGTACTACCTTAAATCAGGCGGTTATATGGCAAAAAATGAAACTGTGGATGGCCATACCTTGGATGCTTCTGGTAGATGGCATGTTGCGGATAAAACCAAATATTACAAAGTTAAACCCATCACAGCCTATGTCTATAGTGCATCTGGAGAAATCTTAAGTTACATTAACCAAGGAAGCATTGTTTCACTGGATAGCTTGACGCGAAAAGGTGGCCGACTTGCAGTTTCGATTTCTGGCTTGTCTGGCTATATGAATCAAAGTGATTTGACAGCAGTGGATGAAGGAAGCGAGTTTATCCCTCATTATACTAGTGATGGGAAATTCCTTTACCATGAACTCTCTCCATACACGAGTATCAAAGTAGCTCCACACACTTCTGCTATGGTTATTGGTAAGAAGTACTACTCAACTGATGGAGAGCATTTTGATGGCTTTACCATTAAAAATCCTTTCCTCTATAAAAACTTGAGAGAACCAAGTAATTATAGTGCAGCTGAATTGGATAAACTGTATTCAATGATGAACTTGCAGGATAGTCCTCTAGCAGGTAAAGGAGCGACTTTCAAAGAAGCTGAGGAACGCTACGGTGTCAATGCCCTTTACTTGATGGCACATAGCGCTCTTGAAAGTGCGTGGGGACGTAGTCAAATTGCCAGAGATAAGAACAACTTCTTTGGTATTGCTGCTTATGATACGAGCCCATATCTCTCAGCCAAGAGCTTTGATAATGTGGACAAAGGAATTCTCGGAGCGGCCAAGTGGATCCGTGAGAACTACATCGACTATGGCAGAGACCACCTTGGAAATAAAGCAACCGGGATGAATGTTCGCTATGCTTCTGATCCTTACTGGGGTGAGAAGATAGCCAGCATCATGATGACTATCAACAGCAAACTTGGTTGGAAAGACTAATCAAAAGAAATCAACGATAACTACTGAAAAGTGGTTATCGTTTTTGTATATCTGGCAATAAGTTGATTCTATAGCTTTTTACACTTGAAATATTTAAAACAATATATTAAAATATAGAGGAGATTATTTATAAATTGAGGAGTTTAAAATGAAGAAATCAATGATTGTTGGGCTTATTACTTTTATTGCTTTAGGTTTGGCAACAGGATACTATTTCTTATCCTATGCGCCTCATCAAGCTGCTGTAACTAAGTTTGAAGATGTAGTAAAGGATTTAAATGAAAAGAATAAAGAAGTTGAAGATCAAATAGCTGAGGCTGAAAAGGTTATTGAGAATAATGAAGAACCTCTTGATTCTAAGACATTGGAAGAATTGAAATCAACTATAAAGGATAGCAAAGATTCACTTCGTAAAGAACCAGAAATGGAGAAAGCGACTGCTAAGATTGAGAAGCAAATTGAAGAATTAAGTCAACCATTAGATTATAGTGAAACAAAAAAGAATTTGTCTGAAAAATTGACTCACTATCAAAATAGCATTCTTCAATTAAAACAAATTACAAATCCTTCTAGTTCTTTTATTGAAGAAAGACTCAAAGAAATTGAATCAATTACTGGAGTACAATCTGTTACGGAGGATAATGACCCTAATAAAAAATTAAATAAACAAGGAGGATATACAGCGTCTGTATATTTCGTTGACAAGCAAGTGAATGAATCTGTAGAAGGCTCAGATATTGTTCAAAAAGGTAATGATGCTGGTGGAAATATAGAAGTTTATAAGACAAAAGAAGATGCAGAAAAGCGCAATACTTATATTAGTGCTTTTGATGGAACTGCTTTAAATCCGGGATCCCACTATGTTTATGGAACCATATTAATTCGCACTTCGCACCATTTAACAGGAGCGCAACAGAAAGAACTGACTGAGAAAATCTACAATAAATTAATTGAACTGAAATAATTAAAAAATTGGATAGCTATTTGTTTTATTGAACTAAGATACAGTCAAAAAGCCGTTGGAAAACGGTTTTTTGTTATAATTAAATGAAGAATGTAGAATTGAAGGAGAACATCATGACTTTTGAAGAAATCCTGCCTGGATTAAAGGCCAAGAAAAAATATGTACGAACTGGTTGAGGAGGGGCTGAAAACTATGTTCAGCTTTTTGACACTATCGAGCAAAACGGGGTTGCACTTGAAGTGACGCCTTATTTCCTAATCAACGTGTCTGGGGAGGGAGAAGGTTTTTCCATGTGGAGTCCGACACCTTGTGATGTTTTGGCGACAGATTGGGTAGAAGTGCATGACTAGACGTGTATTGATTACGGGAGTGAGTTCAGGGATTGGTCTGGCTCAAGCTCGACTCTTTTTAGAGAATGGCTATCAAGTATATGGAGTGGACCAAGGTGAAAATCCACTCTTGGAGGGTGATTTTCACTTTTTACAGAGAGATTTGATCTTAGACTTGAAACCTGTTTTTGACTGGTGCCCTCAGGTGGATGTTTTATGTAATACTGCAGGAGTTTTGGATGCTTACAAACCCTTACTGGAACAATCAGCCCAGGAAATTCAAGAGATTTTTGAAATCAACTATATGACTCCTGTTGAGTTGACTCGTTATTATTTGACGCAAATGCTGGAAAATAAAAAAGGAATCATCATCAATATGTGTTCGATTGCTTCAAGTCTAGCTGGCGGAGGTGGTCACGCCTATACCTCGTCTAAGCACGCCTTAGTTGGCTTTACCAAGCAGTTGGCTCTAGACTATGCAGAGGCAGGTATTCAGGTCTATGGGATTGCTCCAGGGGCAGTCAAGACAGCTATGACCGCTGCGGACTTTGAACCAGGTGGCTTAGCTGACTGGGTAGCTAGTGAAACGCCAATCAAGCGCTGGATTGAGCCAGAGGAAGTAGCAGAAATTAGCCTTTTCTTAGCAAGTGGAAAAGCGAGCGCCATGCAGGGACAAATTTTGACAATAGATGGTGGCTGGTCTTTGAAGTAGGAGGAGTTGGATGGAAATCAAAAAACACTTTGGAGTCTATGCTGTTTGCTTTGAAAATGGGAAGTTACTCTGCATTGAAAAAACGAGGGGCCCTTATCAACATCGTTATGATTTACCAGGTGGTAGTCAGCAACTTGGGGAAGGATTGACGGAAACGCTGATTAGAGAAGTTATGGAAGAGACGGGATATACTGTTAGAAGCTACTCCAATCCTCGAATCTACGATGTTTTCGTCAGGGAAGAGTTAAAAAATTTTATGGTTCACCATATCATGGCATTTTATGATATTGAGGTCAACGAGAAGGAAGCTCAAGTCACGATTTCTGAAGCTGTCTCTGATGGTGCGAATGATTCACTCGGATATGTTTGGATGGATATTCAGAAAATCACAGAAGAAAATGCATCACCATTAGTCTTGAAGGTTAAGTCTGAATTATTAGAATTTCCAGAACTGGATAAGACTTCTTACATGAATTGGAAGGTGAATGATGAGAAACCAACTTGTCCTTAGTGGAGAACAAATTGTTGAAAAAGTGTATCCTCAGTTATTGCACCACGTCGGTATGATTCGTGGAGAATACTTACTGAGAGAGCTTAATCAAAACATCCTATTACCAAGTTGTCAGCAATTTGTAAAAGATTATCTAGATACCATTTGCTCCTTGTACTCAGATGAAGAGGTTTGGTATCGTTTTTCAGAGTTAACAAATACAGAAGCTAATTGTTTAGAGGGGACTAAAGAGCATTTTGATGAAAATCATCCCTTGTTTGGATATAGAGGGATAAGGCGTTTGCTGGCGTGTCCGAATGAATTTCAGGCTGAGGCACATGTCGTTACAGAAGTTTATCAAACCAATCCTAATCTGTCTGTTATTTTTCCTTTTGTCAATGATGCCGACCAATTAAAACAAGCTATTAGAGTATTGCGTGAGCATGGTTTTACTGGAAAAGTCGGTACAATGATTGAATTACCGTCAGCATATTTTGACTTGGACAGGATACTGGAAACTGGTATTTCAAAGATTATAGTTGGAATGAATGATTTGACTTCTTTTGTTTTTGCGACTGTGAGAAACAGTCAATGGCATGATATGGAAAGTCCAATAATGTTAGATATGCTGAGAGACATGCAGGATAAAGCAAGGATGAAAAAGATTGACTTTGCTGTAGCAGGCTATCTGAATGCTTCTTTCATACAAAAAATGAATCAGATGGGTATCAAGTGTATTATCCACTACAGTTCTATTCCAGAGATTTTTAATTTAGAGATTGATCATCCAGACCATCTCAAACGTGTAAAAGAAGTGAGTAAAAAATTACAAAGGAGCAACCCATGACACCGCAAGAAATGTGGAATGCGTATAAGCAAATTAACCCCTCGATTGGAGATGAGATAGATGCCTGGGCTTTTGGAGTGGAAGGCGATCTCTTGGCAGGTTTGGTTTTAAAAGGCGAAAAGACAGCAACCGCCTCAGCCTACGACCTCTACGCAATAGAGGACGAACCTCTTCCGCAAGAAGGGACCTTCGATGTCATTTTAGACAGTCAAAATCAGGCTGTCTGCATTGTCGAAATTACTAAGGTCTCCGTTCAGCATTTCAATCAAGTTTCTGCAGACCATGCCTATAAGGAAGGTGAGGGAGACAAATCTTTAGCCTATTGGCGTCAGGTTCATGAAGACTGTTTCACCGAGTGGATGAGGGAAGCTGGGCTGCCTTTTACGCCTGACAGCAAGGTCGTTTTGGAAGAATTTCGCAAGGTCTACCCACTGTAGACTGCAGAAGGAAGAAAGTTTTGGAAATTACCGTCCAATCCTTTTTTCTAAAGCAAAACATGATATAATAAGTTTGTTTGAAGAAGAGTAAAACTCTTAAACTTAGAATAGGAGAAAACTATGCAAGCAGTTGAACATTTTATTACCCAATTTGTTCCTGAACATTATGATTTATTTTTAGACTTGAGTCGTGAGACCAAGACCTTTTCCGGGAAGGTAACCATTACTGGTCAAGCACAGAGTGATCGTATTTCCCTTCACCAAAAAGACTTGGAAATCACTTCTGTGGAAGTTGCAGGTCAAGCTCGTCCATTTACAGTTGACCATGACAATGAAGCCCTTCATATCGAATTGGCTGAGGCTGGTCAAGTTGAATTAGTCATCGCTTTTTCAGGAAAAATCACAGACAACATGACAGGTATTTACCCTTCTTACTACACAGTTGATGGAGTCAAGAAGGAAGTCTTGTCTACTCAGTTCGAGAGCCATTTTGCGCGCGAAGCCTTCCCATGTGTGGATGAGCCAGAAGCAAAAGCGACTTTTGACCTCGCTCTACGTTTTGACCAAGCAGAAGGTGAAGTGGCCTTGTCAAACATGCCAGAAATTGATGTGGAAAACCGTAAGGAAACAGGCATCTGGAAGTTTGCGACAACACCTCGTATGTCTTCTTACTTGTTGGCCTTTGTAGCAGGTGATTTGCAAGGTGTGACCGCTAAAACTAAAAACGGTACCCTTGTAGGTGTCTACTCAACCAAAGCTCACCCATTATCCAACCTTGATTTCTCACTGGACATCGCCGTTCGCTCTATCGAGTTTTATGAAGATTACTACGGAGTTAAGTACCCAATCCCTCAATCACTTCACATCGCCCTTCCTGACTTCTCAGCAGGTGCTATGGAAAACTGGGGTCTTGTGACTTATCGTGAAGTTTACTTGGTTGTGGATGAGAACTCAACCTTTGCTAGTCGACAACAAGTTGCCCTTGTTGTGGCACATGAGTTGGCTCACCAATGGTTTGGTAACCTCGTGACTATGAAATGGTGGGATGATCTTTGGCTTAATGAAAGCTTCGCAAACATGATGGAATACGTCTGTGTGGATGCCATCGAGCCAAGTTGGAATATCTTTGAAGACTTCCAAACAGGTGGAGTTCCAGCGGCGCTTAAACGTGACGCGACGGATGGCGTTCAGTCTGTCCATGTCGAAGTCAAACACCCAGATGAAATCAATACGCTCTTTGATGGCGCTATCGTCTATGCTAAAGGAAGCCGTCTCATGCACATGCTTCGTCGTTGGCTAGGTGATGCGGATTTCGCTAAAGGATTGCATGCCTACTTTGAAAAACACCAGTACAGCAATACCATCGGTCGTGACCTTTGGAATGCTCTCGGACAAGCATCAGGTCGTGATGTTGCAGCCTTCATGGACTCTTGGTTGGAACAACCTGGTTACCCAGTTCTCACTGTCAAAGTTGAAAATGATGTCTTGAAGATTTCACAAAAA
Source organism: Streptococcus sp. oral taxon 064 (assembly GCF_001683375.1). Lineage (GTDB taxonomy): Bacteria > Bacillota > Bacilli > Lactobacillales > Streptococcaceae > Streptococcus > Streptococcus oralis_S. Next base: position 1,453,314 of record NZ_CP016207.1, read on the forward strand.
CAATTCTTTATCGGTGAGCATGAAGACAAGAACCGCCTCTGGGTAGTGCCACTCAACAGCAACTGGAAAGGTCTACCAGATACACTTGAAACTGAAAGTATCGAAATTCCTGGCTACGCCGCTCTTCTTGCTGAAAATAAAGGAGCACTTCGCCTTAACACTGAAAATACAGCCCACTACATTACAGACTATCAAGGAGACTTGTTAGATGCTGTTCTTGCTGAGCTAGAGTCACTTGATAACACAAGCAAACTGCAAATCGTCCAAGAACGTCGTCTGCTTGCTGAAGCAGGGCACATTTCTTATGCTGACTTGCTCCCAGTCCTTGATAAACTTGCTAAGGAAGAGTCTTACCTTGTTGTTTCAGCTGTTTCTCAAGTGATTGCTGCCCTTGAACGCTTTATCGATGAAGGTACAGAAGCTGAGAAAGCCTTTAACAGTCTGGTTGCTAAATTGGCTCGTCATAACTATGACCGTCTTGGTTTTGAAGCTAAAGACGGAGAATCAGATGAGGATGAATTGGTTCGTCAGCTGGCCGTTTCTATGATGATTCGCTCCAATGATGCAGAAGCTAGTCAAGTCGCTAGTCAAATCTTTGCAGCTCATAAGGAGAACCTTGCAGGACTTCCAGCAGCCATCCGTGCACAAGTTCTCATCAATGAGATGAAACACCATGAGACCAAGGACTTGGTCGCAACTTATCTGGACCTCTACACTCATGCGACGGATGCGGTCTTCAAACGCCAGTTGGCAGCTGCTCTAGCCTACAGTACAGATGCTGACAATATCCAAACCTTGATTAGTTCATGGAAGGACAAATTTGTGGTCAAACCTCAAGACCTTTCTTCATGGTACCTCCAATTCCTCGGACACCAAGCAACTCAAGAGACTGTTTGGGTATGGGCGCGCGAAAACTGGGATTGGATCAAGGCAGCTCTTGGTGGCGACATGAGCTTTGACAGCTTTGTCATCTTCCCATCACATATCTTTAAAACAGAGCAACGCTTGGCAGAGTACAAGGAATTCTTTGAACCACAACTTTCTGACCTAGCTCTTAGCCGTAATATCCGCATGGGGATCAAGGATATCGCAGCGCGTGTTGACTTGATTAAGCGTGAAAAAGCTGCAGTAGAAGCTGTTGTAGCCCAATATGCTAAAGCTTAATTCGTTTATGTAAACAAAAACTCAACTTTCTATCTGAAAAGAAGAGAGAGTTGAGTTTTTTTTAAGGCAATTTTGGTATAATAATCATAAGAAGGAGGAGTTTCTGATGATAAAAATCTTATTAGTAGAAGATGACCTGGGTCTGTCAAACTCAGTATTTGACTTTTTGGATGATTTTGCAGATGTCATGCAGGTCTTTGATGGAGAAGAAGGTCTCTACGAAGCTGAAAGTGGCGTTTATGACTTGATTTTGCTTGACCTGATGTTGCCGGAAAAAAATGGGTTCCAAGTCTTGAAAGAATTGCGTGAAAAAGGAATCACGACACCAGTCCTTATCATGACTGCCAAAGAGAGTTTGGATGACAAGGGACACGGTTTTGAGCTTGGAGCGGATGACTACCTCACCAAACCTTTCTACCTTGAAGAACTCAAAATGCGAATCCAAGCCCTTCTCAAACGTTCAGGTAAGTTTAACGAAAACACCTTGACCTATGGAGATATTGTCGTCAACCTTTCAACGAATGAAGTGAAGGTGGAAGACACTCCTGTGGAACTACTCGGAAAAGAGTTTGAATTATTGGTTTACTTCCTTCAAAATCAAAATGTTATTCTTCCTAAGACGCAAATTTTTGACCGTCTATGGGGATTTGATAGCGATACGACGATTTCCGTTGTAGAAGTCTATGTCTCAAAAGTTCGTAAGAAATTGAAGGGAACAGCCTTTGCTGAAAATCTTCAAACCTTGCGTAGTGTCGGGTATATTTTAAAAGATGTTCAATAAACTAAAAAAAACATGGTATGCGGATGATTTCAGCTATTTCATTCGAAACTTTGGAGTGTTCACCCTGATCTTCTCTGCTATGACCTTGATTATCCTCCAGGTCATGCACTCGAGTCTCTACACTTCTGTAGATGAAAAACTCCAAGCCCTTAGTAGCAGTCCCCAAGCGGTTATCCAGTTAGCCCTGAATCGGGCAACTGAAGAGGTTAAGGATATTCAACCAGCAACAGCGGATGCCAACAAGGCTGAAAACAAGCCCAATGTCAGCTCCAATACGGAAGTCTTGCTCTTTGACAAGGATTTTAATCAGCTCTTACTGGGCAATCGCTTTTTAGGTTTGGACAAGATCAAGCTGGACAAAAAGGAGTTGAATCACATTCGCCAAATCCAAGTTGTCAATAGCTATGGTCAGGAAGAAACCTATCGGATGATTTTGATGGAAACCAACTCATCTTCCGTCTCAAGTAACGTCAAATATGCTGCGGTTTTAATCAATACCAGCCAGCTCGAGCAAATCAGCCAAAACCACGAGCATTTAATTGTTGTAGTCATGGCTAGTTTCTGGCTCCTGTCTTTAATTGCCAGTGTTTATCTGGCACGTGTCAGTGTCAAACCCTTGCTGGAAAGTATGCAAAAGCAGAAGTCCTTTGTTGAAAATGCGAGTCACGAACTGAGAACGCCTTTGGCCGTTTTACAAAATCGTTTAGAAAATCTCTTTCGAAAACCAGAGGCAACGATTATGGAATCCAGCGAAAGTATCGCTTCCAGTCTTGAAGAAGTTCGCAACATGCGCTTCCTCACGACCAATCTTCTCAACCTTGCACGTCGCGATGATGGAATTAAACCAGAAATAGCAGAAGTATCACCACAGTTCTTTAAGACGACCTTTGCTAACTATGAGTTGATTGCTTCTGAAAATGATCGTATTTTTGAGTATGAAAATCGGATTTATCGTCCCTTTATGACCGATCAGTTGCTCCTAAAACAGCTCATGACCATCTTATTTGACAATGCCATCAAGTATACTGAAGAAGATGGGAAAATTGAGTTTATAGTCCATGCTACAGATCGTCACCTCTATCTAACAGTAACGGATAACGGAATTGGAATCTCAGCTGCTGACAAGAAGAAAATCTTTGACCGTTTTTATCGTGTAGACAAGGCAAGAACTCGTCAGAAAGGTGGCTTTGGTCTTGGACTATCCTTGGCCAAGCAAATCGTAGATGCCTTACGAGGAACGATTAGCGTAAAAGATAACAAACCTAGAGGAACAATTTTTGAAGTTAAGATCGCTATTCAATCTCCTTCAAAACGTAAGAATAAATAAAAAAGACAGTTAGAGAACTGTCTTTTTTGATAACTAGAAAAGAGGTTGGTAGTAGTACCAACCTTTATTTCGAAAATTTTCGTTTCATTATCTTTCGTTGAAGTTGTAAAAGGGCGAAACTAAGACCCATTGCAGCGACAAAGGATAAAGCTGTATTTAATTTTATAGCTAAAAAGATAAAACTAAAAAGTGCCATAAAAATACAGAAACAAGCGATATTTACAAAAAATAAAATCTCTTTTAGGTTAGGGCCGACTGGGGCTTCAGGTGTGTAATCTTGGTAAAGCGGAGTTTGTTTTGATTCGGGAGCTTGTTCAAACTCATAAGCTTCTAGTTTTCTTGCGGACATGATTCTCTCCTTAACAGTACATAACTATTTTATCATTTTTTATGCAGAGAATTATTACAGAATTGTTACAAAACTACTAAAGTCTCTTATCAACTTCTAAGTCTCTCTTCTTGACACCCACTGGGGAAAATGATAGCATGGATGTTACACTTAAAACAGATGACCTGACCTTCTTAATTATAAATATACTGAGAAAGAAAAGGATAACTTATATAAATTGATAGCAAGCTGAGGCTTTTTCCTAAGATGATTTGTTGAGTTGCTACCTGGATACTTTTGAAGAGTATTGGTAGGAGTTGTTTTGAATGGATGGAAGGACAGAGATTCTGTCTATTGGACTGGGTGGCTTTTTGCTACCTCTGGGAAATGTTAAAGGAGATAAGCATGTATCTTGCTATCAAAGAGATATTACGAAACAAACTTCGATATAGTTTGATCTTAACGACCATTTTTCTTATCGCTTTTATGGTCTTTTTTATGACCAGTCTAGCTCTCGGTCTTGTGCGAAACAACCGGGCCGCTATTGATAATTGGCAAGCAACGGGTGTCGTTTTATCCGACTACGCAAATGATAATTTGACGGCATCTTTTATTCCTGAAAAGGACTACAAGGATAAGAATTCTAAAGAGGCTGCTCCATTGGGCTATATGTTCGCTGTGACCAATCTAGTCGATGGTAGTGAAAAGGTCAATGTTTCCATTTTTGCTCAAGACTGGGACTCTTCTATCTCTCCTAGTTTGACGGAGGGTCGTTATCCTGAAAGAGATGATGAGGTTGTCGTGGATCAGTCTTTTGAGAACTATGGGATGAAGCTAGGTGATGCCATTCAGCTCAATGGAAGCGAGATAAGTTACAAGATCGTAGGCTTGACTCAAGGAAATAAATTTTTCACCGAGCCTGTTGTCTTTACGAGTCTGACAACTTATTGGACCTTACAAGGAACCTTGAAAGCCAATCGTTCCGTCTCTGCCTTGGTATTGAAAAATGACATAGAAGTGTCTGGCGATGGATTGAAACAGATTTCCATTCCAAAAATGATATCGAAAATTCCTGGTTACACGCCTCAGGTGAATGTATTTTCAGGAATGATTCTTGCTATGATTGTCATTACAGGCTTGATTGTGGGGATTTTTGTTTATATCATTACCATTCAAAAACTAGGACTTTATGGAATAATGCGAGCTCAAGGAATACAGATCAAAATCATTGTATGGTCTCTTTTCTGTCAAATCTTCCTCCTAGCTGGTATGGGGATTGCTTTAGCCTTACTTGCTATTGGTGGAGTGATTTTAGTCTTACCAGCTACCTTCTTTTTCTACCCAAGTTGGATAGCCTACTCTGTCCTAAGTTTGGTAATTTGCTTGATGGCCCTTCTAGGTGGTGTCATTTCACTTCCACGCTTGCTAAAGGTGGACCCGATTACTGCGATTGCAGAGTGATAAGGAGAATAGTATGACAACATTGATAGAAATGAATCAAGTGACAAAAACTTACGGGGAAGGAAAGATGAAAGTCGTAGCCTTGCATGAGACGAATTTTCAGCTAAATGCGGGAGAGTTCGTAGCTATCGTTGGACCTTCAGGATCTGGAAAGACGACCTTTCTAACAACTCTAGGACAACTTCAGGAGGCATCGAGTGGAAAGATTCTAGTCAAGGGGAAGGAAACAGGCAGTTTAACGGAGAAGGAAAAAACAGATCTCCGTTTTAGAGAGTTTGGTTTCATTCTCCAGGCTTCAAACTTAATTCCTTTTCTAACGGTCAAGGAACAGCTAGATTTGATAGACAGACTAGATAAGGGGAAAAATAGTAAAAGTGACCGAAAAGAGCTGTTTGACTTGTTGGATTTGGAAAAAGTTCAAAATCATTATCCCAAAGCTCTATCGGGTGGTGAACGTCAACGTGCCGCGATTGCTAGAGCGCTCTATAACAATCCAAGCATTGTGCTTGCAGATGAGCCGACAGCCAGTCTTGACACTGAGCGTGCTTACCAAGTAACGGAGATGCTGGCTGCCATTGCCCATGAACAAGGTAGAGGAGTTGTTATGATTACGCACGATACTCGTCTTCTTGATAAGGTTGATCGTATTTATGTCATGAACGATGGCCACCTAGTTGAAGAAACACATGCATAAAATAGAGTGAATGGTACAAGTTACTGTTCACTTTTTTGATTGGAAAAGATAGAAACAAGTTTAACTTTTTGTGAAACTCTCAGTAACCATAGCTGATTTTTGAGAAATGTGGTATAATCTTCCTTATGGAAAAGATTATCATTACAGCAACTGCTGAAAGTATTGAACAAGTTGAACAACTACTCGAAGCTGGCGTAGACCGTATCTATGTCGGTGAGAAAGATTTTGGCCTTCGTCTGCCAACGACTTTTAGTCATGACCAATTGCGTGAGATTGCTAAGTTGGTTCATGAAGCTGGCAAAGAATTGATTGTTTCGGTTAATGCCCTCATGCACCAAGATATGATGGACCGTATCAAGCCTTTCCTAGACTTCTTGGAAGAAATCAAGACAGACTATATTACTGTTGGGGATGCAGGTGTCTTTTACGTTGTCAATCGCGATGGTTATTCCTTTAAGACCATTTATGATGCTTCAACCATGGTAACAAGCAGTCGTCAGATTAACTTCTGGGGTCAAAAGGCTGGCGCCTCTGAGGCGGTTTTGGCGCGTGAAATTCCATCTGCTGAACTCTTCAAGATGCCAGAGATTTTGGAAATTCCTGCTGAAGTATTGGTTTATGGGGCTAGTGTCATTCACCATTCTAAGCGTCCGCTCTTGCAAAACTACTATAACTTCACGCACATCGATGATGAAAAGACACGTAAACGTGACCTCTTCTTAGCAGAACCGAGTGACCCTGAGAGCCATTATTCTATCTTTGAAGACAATCATGGTACTCACATCTTTGCCAACAATGACCTTGATTTGATGACCAAATTGACAGAATTGGTCGAGCACGGCTTTACTCACTGGAAGCTAGAGGGGCTCTACACACCTGGTCAGAATTTTGTAGAAATTGCTAAACTCTTTATCCAAGCACGTAGCTTGATTCAAGAGGGGAATTTCAGCCATGACCAAGCTTTCTTGTTAGATGAGGAAGTGCGCAAGTTACACCCTAAAAACCGTTTCCTCGACACAGGATTCTATGATTACGATCCTGATATGGTTAAATAGGACACCAAAACCCGAAATAAAAATGTTCGGGTTTTTCCAGTGTATCCATGAAATAAAAACGGATACATGTTATAATAAAAATAGCTCTTTAATGGAGGTGTTTGAGTGGAAAATCTGAAGAAAATGGCAGGTATCAAGGCTGCTGAGTTTGTCAAGGATGGCATGGTAGTCGGACTTGGAACGGGCTCTACTGCCTACTATTTCGTAGAAGAAATCGGTCGTCGGATTAAGGAAGAAGGTTTGCAGATTACTGCTGTGACAACTTCCAGTGTGACTAGTAAACAGGCTGAAGGTCTTAACATCCCGCTCAAGTCAATTGATCAAGTAGACTTTGTCGATGTGACGGTTGATGGGGCGGATGAAGTAGATAGCCAGTTTAACGGAATCAAAGGCGGTGGTGGTGCCCTTCTGATGGAGAAGGTTGTGGCAACGCCCTCAAAAGAATACATTTGGGTGGTAGATGAAAGCAAACTAGTAGAGAAACTAGGTGCTTTTAAATTGCCAGTAGAAGTGGTTCAGTATGGTGCAGAACAGGTCTTTCGTCGGTTTGAACGAGCTGGCTACAAACCAAGTTTCCGTGAAAAAGACGGCCAACGTTTTGTGACCGATATGCAGAACTTTATCATTGATCTTGCCTTGGATGTCATTGAAGATCCGATTACTTTCGGGCAAGAAATGGACCATGTCGTTGGTGTCGTAGAGCATGGCTTGTTCAACCAAATGGTGGACAAGGTCATCGTAGCGGGACGAGATGGTGTTCAGATTTTAACTTCAACAAAAGCAAGATAACTAAAATAATAAGGAGACAGATTATGTCAAAATTTAATCGTATTCACTTGGTGGTACTGGATTCTGTAGGAATCGGTGCTGCGCCAGATGCCAATAACTTTGTCAATGCAGGGGTTCCAGACGGAGCTTCTGACACACTGGGACACATTTCAAAAACCGTTGGTTTGAATGTACCAAACATGGCTAAAATCGGTCTAGGAAATATTCCTCGCGAAACGCCGCTTAAGACTGTACCAGCTGAAAGCAATCCAACAGGTTATGCAACAAAATTGGAAGAAGTTTCCCTTGGTAAGGATACCATGACTGGTCACTGGGAAATCATGGGACTCAACATTACTGAGCCTTTCGATACTTTCTGGAACGGATTCCCAGAAGAAATCCTGACAAAAATCGAAGAATTTTCTGGACGTAAGGTCATTCGTGAAGCCAACAAACCTTACTCAGGAACAGCTGTTATCGATGATTTTGGACCACGTCAGATGGAAACTGGGGAGTTGATTATCTATACTTCAGCTGACCCTGTTTTGCAGATTGCTGCCCACGAAGACATTATTCCTTTGGATGAATTGTACCGTATCTGTGAATATGCTCGTTCGATTACTCTTGAACGTCCAGCCCTTTTAGGTCGTATCATTGCTCGTCCTTATGTGGGTGAACCAGGTAACTTCACTCGTACGGCAAATCGTCGTGACTTGGCCGTATCTCCATTTGCCCCGACTGTTTTGGATAAATTGAACGAAGCTGGCATCGATACGTACGCTGTTGGTAAAATAAACGATATCTTTAACGGTGCGGGTATTAACCATGACATGGGCCACAACAAGTCAAACAGCCACGGAATTGATACATTATTGAAGACAATGGGACTTGCTGGGTTTGAAAAAGGATTCTCCTTCACAAACTTGGTGGACTTTGATGCCCTTTACGGCCACCGCCGCAATGCTCATGGTTACCGTGATTGCTTGCATGAGTTTGATGAGCGCTTGCCTGAAATTATCGCAGCTATGAGAGAGGATGACCTTCTCTTGATTACTGCTGACCATGGAAATGACCCAACCTATGCAGGAACAGACCACACTCGTGAATATATTCCACTTTTAGCTTACAGCCCTAGCTTTAAGGGAAATGGTGTCATTCCAGTTGGACATTTTGCAGATATCTCAGCAACAGTTGCGGATAACTTTGGAGTGGAAACTGCCATGATTGGGGAAAGTTTCTTAGATAAATTGGTATAAGATGACACACTATGCTTTACTGGTTAGGGGCATTAATGTCGGTGGGAAAAATAAAGTTGTCATGGCGCAACTTCGTCAAGAACTGACAGAGTTGGGACTGGAAAAGGTTGAAACCTACATCAACAGTGGCAACATTTTCTTTACTTCGACAGCTCCCAAAGCCCAATTGGTTGAAAAGTTAGAGGCTTTCTTTGAAATCCATTATCCATTTATTCAGAGCTTTTCCTTGTTGAGTCTTGAGGACTTTGAAGAGGAACTTGAAAATCTGCCTGAATGGTGGACCAAAGATTTGGCACGAAAGGACGTCCTCTTTTACACGGAGGGCTTGGATGTGGATCAAGTCATCGAGAAAGTTGAAAGTTTGGAACTGAAAGATGAAGTGATTCATTTTGGAAGACTTGGGATTTTCTGGGGGAAATTCTCTGAAAAATCCTACTATGCAACTGCCTATCACAAGTACTTGCTCAAGATGCCTTTCTACCGCAACATCACCATTCGCAACGCAAAAACCTTTGACAAAATCGGTCAAATGCTAAAAAATAATAAAGGAGACACACAATGACATTTTTAGATAAAATCAAGGAAACAGCTGCTTTCCTGAAAGACAAGGGAATCCAAGCACCTGAGTTTGGTTTAATCCTTGGATCAGGACTTGGAGAATTGGCAGAAGAAATCGAAAATCCAGTTGTAGTAGACTATGCAGACATTCCAAACTGGGGCCGCTCTACAGTAGTTGGGCACGCTGGTAAATTGGTATATGGTGAACTTGCAGGGCGCAAGGTCTTGGCTCTTCAAGGACGCTTCCATTTCTACGAGGGAAATCCTCTTGAAGTCGTGACTTTCCCAGTACGTGTAATGAAAGTACTCGGATGTGAAGGTGTCATTGTAACCAATGCAGCTGGAGGTATTGGATTTGGTCCTGGTACCTTGATGGCTATCTCAGACCATATCAATATGACGGGGGAAAACCCATTGATGGGTGAAAACTTGGATGATTTTGGTCCACGTTTCCCAGATATGTCTAAAGCCTACACTCCAGAATACCGTGCTACTGCCCATGAAGTGGCTAAAAAACTCGGTATCAAGCTTGATGAAGGTGTCTATATTGGTGTAACAGGTCCGACTTATGAAACCCCAGCAGAGATTCGTGCCTATAAGACATTGGGAGCAGATGCAGTTGGTATGTCTACAGTTCCTGAAGTTATTGTGGCAGCTCACTCGGGCTTGAAAGTTCTCGGTATTTCATGTATTACGAACCATGCTGCTGGTTTCCAAGAAGAACTCAACCACGAGGAAGTTGTGGAAGTGACAGAGCGTGTTAAAGGCGACTTCAAAGGCTTGCTTAAAGCGATTCTTGCTGAATTGTAATGTCATGAGAGTTCACTTTATTTTACATGAGACATTTGAGGTTCCAGGCGCATATCTAAAATGGGCTCTAGAACGAGGTCATCAAATTACATCAACAAAGGTTTATGAAAAAGAACCTCTTCCTGAAACAATTGACGGGATTAATTTTCTGATTGTCATGGGTGGTCCTCAATCACCTGATGAGGATAGAGAAAACTTCCCATACTATGATCCAAAGGCTGAGCTTGCTTTTATGAAAGAAGCGATTGCTGCAGATATTTATATTGTTGGTGTCTGTCTTGGTGCGCAACTCCTGTCTGTTGCCTATGGTGCGAAGTATGAACATAGTCCAGAGCGCGAGATCGGCGTTTATCCTGTGACATTGACGATGCAAGGTCTAACAGATCCTCATGTCAGCTTGTTCGGAAAAAACATAGAAACCGGCCACTGGCATGGTGATATGCCAGGGCTGACAGAGGATGCTGTTGTTCTTGCGACCAGTCAAGGTTGTCCACGTCAGATTATTCGTTTCAGTCCAAAACATTATGCCTTTCAGGCTCATTTGGAATTTGATCCAGACGCAATAGAGTTATTGATTGCTGCGGATGGTGAGGAGAAATTAAGAGAGCAAAGTGAAAAGTTGCCTTTTGTTCAAACACCAGAAGAATTACGTGGAAACGATTATTCTGAAATGAATGCAAAACTGTATGTATTTTTAGATTCATTGGTAAACTAGGAATTACAGAAAGGCAGAGTATCTGAGTTATAGTCAAACTCGGGCTAATTGTTCTGTGAAATATTTAATTTTAAAATCAAGAAAGAAAGGATGGGTAAACCGTATTTGTTGAACTGAATACGGGCGGAGAACTGTGTAAAAAAGATAAACTGTCTAGCATCTGCGATGCGTCGTCAGTTTCCTATTTTTACTTTGTTCTCTGTCGCTATCCTAAATATACAAAAAGAAAGGTAGAGTAAGGTGTTCAGATTTGAACCCGAGCGGAAAACTTTTCTAAAACATTGAAAGGTAGGGTAGTTTGGTTTTGAATTGAACCCGAGCTATTCTCCTATTTATCATCAAAATTAAGAAAGAAAGGAATTGAACCCACCCTAAAAGCAGTGGGAAAAAGATAGTTGGTCTAGCGAGCATCGCTCACTGCGCCCAACTCCTATTTTCCCTTCGCTTTTTGACGGGTTTGGTATCTTATATTATGTCTATCCATATTGCTGCTCAGCAGGGTGAAATTGCTGATAAAATTCTTCTTCCTGGGGATCCTCTTCGTGCGAAATTTATTGCGGAAAACTTCCTTGAAGATGCTGTTTGTTTTAATGAAGTGCGTAACATGTTTGGTTACACTGGTACTTACAAAGGGCACCGTGTATCGGTCATGGGAACTGGGATGGGGATGCCGTCCATTTCGATTTATGCGCGTGAGTTGATTGTGGACTACGGTGTGAAAAAATTGATCCGTGTGGGAACTGCTGGTTCTTTGAATGAAGATGTCCACGTCCGTGAATTGGTTTTGGCGCAAGCAGCTGCAACCAACTCAAACATCATCCGCAACGACTGGCCACAGTATGATTTCCCACAAATTGCTAGTTTTGACTTGCTAGACAAGGCCTACCATATCGCCAAAGAACTAGGTATGACCACCCACGTTGGGAACGTTTTGTCATCAGATGTCTTTTATTCAAACTACTTTGAAAAGAACATCGAACTTGGTAAATGGGGAGTTAAAGCTGTCGAAATGGAAGCAGCAGCCCTTTACTACTTGGCTGCCCAACACCACGTCGATGCACTTGCTATCATGACCATTTCTGATACCTTGGTCAATCCAGATGAAGACACCACTGCAGAAGAACGCCAAAACACCTTCACTGATATGATGAAGGTCGGCTTGGAAACCTTAATTGCAGAGTAAATTGTAAAAGAAAATCCTGATTTCAAGTGGAATCAGGATTTTTTCATAGATGCGATTTTTTCTGGGTCTGGTGTAACGCGGAGGGTCTTTTGTCCTGTGTAGGTTACAAAGCCAGGTTTTCCACCAGTTGGTTTGTTGAGTTTTTTCACTTCAATCATATCCACCTGCACGAGATTTGACAAACGCCCTTTGGAGAAGTAGGCAGCTAGTTCGGCCGCATCTGTCTTGACTTCATCAGAAGGATTAAGATTTCCTGAGATGACGACATGGCTTCCAGGGATGTCCTTGGCATGGAACCAAAGTTCCTCCTTGCGGGCCATTTTAAAGGTCAATTCCTCATTTTGCAGGTTGTTTCGTCCGACATAGATGATGGTCTTGCCATCGCTCGCCAGATACTGTTCTGGTTTTTTGCGTTTCTGAATTTTCTCGCGTTGGCGTCTTCTAATAAAGCCTGTTTGGATCAATTCTTCACGGATTTCAGCGATTTCCTCCAGCCCAGCTTGGTTGAGAACAGTCTCAACACTTTCCAGATAGAGAATGGTTGCCTTGGTTTCTTCAATCAACTCAGTCAGGTATTTGACAGCTTCTTTGAGTTTCTGGTAGCGTTTAAAGTAGCGTTGGGCATTCTGACTAGGAGTTAGTGCCTTATCAAGAGCAATGGTGATAGGTTGGTTGGTGTAGTAGTTGTCCAAGGTAACCTGATCTTGGTCATTCGGAACTTGGTGGAGGAAGGTTGTCAACAATTCTCCTTTTTGGCGAAATTCTTCAGCATTGTCTGTCGCTAGTAACTCTTTTTCTTGTTTTTTAAGCTTATGTCGATTTTTCTGAAGTTCATTTTCAACACGACGAATGAGCTCACTGGCTTGCTGTTTGACACGGTCCCGTTCAGCCTTGTCCTTATAGTAGGTGTCCAGCAAGTCAGAAAGGCTGGCAAAAGGCTCTCCCACCTGATTTACAAAAGGAACTGGGCTGAAGGAAGTCTCTGTTAAGCATGGATTGGTTTCTTGCCCGAAGAAGTTTCGGAAAGTAGACAGTTTATCACTGACAAGAATGTTTTCCAATTCATTTGCCGTATCACGTCCTAGACCATGAAAGAGACTTTGAAGATTTTTTGCTGTTAGTTCCTGTGTTTGTAGGATTTCAAAGAGTTTTTCATCCTTGACAGTAAATGGATTGAGAGACTCGGTACTCGGCGGAGCGATATAGGTAGATCCTGGAAGTAAGGTGCGGTAGCTATTTTGTGAAAAGCCGACGTGTTTGATGACTTCGAGGATTTTATGGCTACTTTTATCTACGAGGAGAATATTACTGTGTTTGCCCATGATTTCGATAATCAAGGTAGCCTGAATATGGTCTCCAATCTCGTTTTTATTGGAAACGGTAATTTCCACGATACGGTCGTTTTCCACTTGCTCAATCGACTCAATCAGGGCGCCTTGTAAATACTTTCTCAAAACCATGATAAAAGTCGAAGGTTGGGCTGGATTTTCAAAAGTTGTTTGGGTCAGCTGGATGCGACCAAAAACGGGATGAGCAGAGAGGAGCAGGCGATGGCTTTGGCGATTGCTGCGGATTTGCAAGACCAACTCTTGTTCAAAAGGTTGATTGATTTTCTGAATGCGACCATTGACCAACTCGCTTCGCAATTCCTCAACCATGTGGTGTAAAAAAAATCCGTCAAATGACATCGTTCTCTCCTTGTGATTGTATTCCATAGTATTATATCAAAAAGGTAGAATAAAATCATGGAAATGTGGTATAATAAAGCCAAGTAAAGAGAATCGAGAAGTACATGTATATTGAAATGGTAGATGAAACTGGTCAAGTTTCACAAGAAATCTTGCAACAAACCCAAGAAATTTTGGAATTTGCAGCCCAAAAAATAGGAAAAGAAGACAAGGAGATGGCAGTTACTTTTGTGACCAACGAGCGTAGCCACGAACTCAATCTAGAGTACCGTGATACGGATCGTCCGACAGATGTCATTAGCCTTGAGTATAAACCAGAGTTGGACATCTCCTTTGACGAAGAGGATTTGCTTGAAAATCCTGAATTGGCAGAGATGATGTCTGAGTTTGATGCCTATATTGGGGAACTGTTCATCTCTATCGATAAAGCGCATGAGCAGGCTGAGGAATACGGTCACAGCTTTGAGCGTGAAATGGGCTTCTTGGCAGTACACGGCTTTTTACACATTAACGGCTACGATCACTACACTCCGGAAGAAGAAGCGGAGATGTTCGGTTTACAAGAAGAAATTTTGACAGCCTATGGACTCACAAGACAATAAACGAAAATGGAAAAATCGTGACCTGGTATCCAGTTTAGAATTTGCTCTTACAGGAATTCTGACTGCTTTCAAGGAAGAACGCAATATGCGAAAACATGCAGTGACGGCTCTAGTAGTCATCTTTGCAGGTTTTGTTTTTCAGGTGTCACGAATCGAATGGCTCTTTCTCCTAATGAGCATTTTCTTAGTAGTAGCATTTGAGATTATTAACTCTGCTATTGAAAATGTAGTGGATTTAGCCAGTCACTATCACTTTTCTATGTTGGCAAAGAAAGCCAAGGACATGGCAGCAGGAGCTGTGCTAGTGGTCTCTCTTTTTGCTGCAATGACAGGTGCACTTATCTTTATCCCACGCATTTGGGATATACTATTTTAAACTATAAGAGGAAATTATGACATTTAAATCAGGCTTTGTAGCTATTTTGGGACGTCCCAATGTTGGGAAGTCAACCTTTTTAAATCACGTCATGGGGCAAAAGATTGCCATTATGAGTGACAAAGCGCAAACAACGCGCAATAAAATCATGGGGATTTACACCACGGATAAGGAGCAAATCGTCTTTATCGATACACCGGGGATTCACAAGCCCAAAACAGCTCTTGGAGATTTCATGGTGGAATCAGCCTATAGTACTTTGCGTGAAGTGGATACTGTTCTATTCATGGTGCCAGCTGATGAGCCACGTGGTAAGGGCGACGATATGATTATCGAGCGTCTGAAAGCTGCCAAGGTTCCTGTGATTCTGGTGGTGAATAAGATTGACAAGGTCCATCCAGACCAACTTTTGGCTCAGATTGATGACTTCCGTAACCAGATGGACTTTAAGGAAATTGTTCCTATCTCAGCCCTTCAGGGAAATAACGTTTCTCGACTAATCGATATTTTGAGTGAAAATCTAGAGGAAGGTTTCCAGTATTTCCCATCTGATCAAATCACAGACCACCCTGAGCGTTTCTTGGTTTCAGAAATGATTCGTGAGAAGGTTCTTCATTTTACTCGCGAAGAGATTCCTCATTCTGTCGCAGTAGTGGTCGACTCTATGAAGCGTGATGAAGAGACAGACAAGGTTCACATCCGAGCAACCATCATGGTGGAGCGCGATAGCCAAAAAGGAATTATCATCGGAAAAGGTGGCGCTATGCTCAAGAAAATAGGGACCATGGCCCGTCGTGATATCGAACTCATGCTAGGGGACAAGGTTTTCCTAGAAACTTGGGTCAAGGTCAAGAAAAACTGGCGTGATAAAAAGCTAGATTTGGCTGACTTTGGCTATAATGAAAAAGAATACTAAGTAGAGGTGGGCTCATGCCTGCTTCTTGTTTTTACAGAAGGAGGATTTATGCCTGAATTACCTGAGGTTGAAACGGTTCGTCGTGGCTTAGAAAAATTGATCTTGGGAAAGAAGATTTCTAATATAGAGATTGCTTATCCCAAGATGATTAAGACGGATTTGGAAGAGTTTCAAAAGGAATTGCCTGGTCAGATTATCGAGTCAATGGGACGTCGTGGAAAATATCTGCTTTTTTTCCTAACAGACAAGGTCTTGATTTCCCATCTGCGGATGGAGGGCAAGTATTTCTACTATCCGGACCAGGTTCCTGAACGCAAGCATGCCCATGTTTTCATCCAGTTTGAGGATGGTGGTACGCTTGTTTACGAGGATGTACGCAAGTTTGGTACGATGGAACTCTTGGCGCCTGACCTTTTGGATGCCTACTTTATTTCTAAGAAACTAGGCCCTGAGCCCAAAGATCAGGACTTTGATTTGCAGGTCTTTCAAGCTGCCCTAGCCAAGTCTAAAAAGCCTATCAAATCTCACCTTTTAGACCAAACCTTGGTAGCTGGCCTTGGTAATATCTATGTGGATGAGGTTCTTTGGCGAGCTCAGATTCATCCAGCTAGACTTTCCCAGACTTTGACGGCAGAAGAAGCGTCAGCTATTCATGACCAGACCATTGCTGTTTTGGGACAGGCAGTCGAAAAGGGCGGTTCCACCATTCGGACCTATACCAATGCCTTTGGGGAAGACGGAACCATGCAGGACTTCCATCAGGTCTATGATAAGACTGGACAAGCATGTTCGCGCTGTGGGACAGTGATTGAGAAATTCCAGCTCGGTGGACGGGGAACTCATTTTTGTCCTCAGTGTCAAAGGAGGGGCTGATGGGAAAAATCATCGGAATCACAGGAGGAATTGCCTCTGGTAAGTCAACTGTGACAAATTTCCTAAGAGAGAAAGGTTTTCAAGTGGTGGATGCTGACACAGTCGTCCACCAACTACAGAAACCTGGTGGTCGTCTTTATCAGCTCTTAGTTCAGCACTTTGGACAAAAAATAATCCTTGAAAATGAAGAACTCAATCGCCCTCTCCTAGCTAGTCTCATCTTCTCAAATCCTGAGGAGCGGGAATGGTCTAAACAAACCCAAGGAGAGATTATTCGTGAGGAATTGGCTGCACTGAGAGACCAGTTAGCTCAGACAGAAACGGTTTTTTTCATGGATATTCCCCTGCTTTTTGAACAGGACTACAGTGCTTGGTTTGATGAAACGTGGCTGGTCTATGTGGACCGTGATGTTCAGGTGGAACGTTTCATGAAACGGGATCATCTTTCTAAGGAAGTAGCAGAGTCCCGTTTGGCCGCCCAATGGTCTTTAGAAGAAAAGAAAAAATTGGCGAGCCATATATTAGACAATAATGGCAGTCGTGATCAGCTTGTGGCTCAAGTAGTGAAGTTACTTGAAGGAGGCGATAGCTGTGCAAGATATTAGTTGGAAAGAGAATCTTCGTGTCGCCTGGTTCGGTAGTTTTCTAACGGGCGCCAGCATTTCCTTGGTCGTTCCTTTCATGCCTATCTTTGTGGAGCAGTTGGGAATTGAAGGAGACCAAGTTGCTTTCTATGCTGGATTAGCCATCTCAGTTTCGGCTGTTTCAGCAGCTCTAGTTTCTCCCATCTGGGGTATTCTTGCTGACAAGTACGGTCGAAAACCCATGATGATTCGAGCAGGTCTTGCCATGACCATTACGATGGGAGGTTTGGCCTTTGTTCCGAATATCTATTGGCTACTCTTTTTGCGCTTGCTCAATGGTGTATTTACTGGTTTTGTCCCCAATGCAACGGCCTTGATTGCTAGTCAGGTACCCAAAGATAAGTCTGGAGCGGCTCTGGGGACTCTATCTACAGGTGTAGTTGCAGGAACATTGACGGGTCCCTTTGTTGGGGGCTTTATTGCTGAAATTTTTGGCATTCGTAATGTCTTTTTATTGGTAGGTGCTTTCTTATTTTTAGCTGCAATCCTAACCATTTTCTTTATCAAGGAAGATTTTCAGCCAGTTGCTAAGGAGAAGGCTATCCCAACGAAAGAAGTATTTTCTTCTTTCAAGTATCCTAGACTTTTAGTGAATCTATTTTTGACTAGCTTCGTCATTCAATTTTCAGCTCAATCAATTGGTCCCATTCTGGCTCTCTATGTGCGGGACTTAGGGCAGACTGAGAATCTCCTCTTTGTATCAGGATTGATTGTATCCAGCATGGGATTTTCTAGCATGATGAGTGCTGGAATTCTAGGAAAACTTGGCGATAAGGTAGGGAATCATAGATTGTTAGTTGCGGCGCAGATTTATTCCGTCATCATTTACCTTCTTTGTGCCCATGCAACCAGCCCCCTTCAACTTGGCTTGTATCGTTTTCTCTTTGGTCTGGGAACAGGAGCTCTCATACCAGGTGTCAATGCTCTTCTTAGCAAAATGACTCCAAAATCAGGTATTTCACGGATTTTCGCCTTCAACCAAGTCTTTTTTTACCTTGGTGGAGTGATCGGACCTATGGCGGGATCCGCAGTTGCAGGATATTTGGGCTACCATGCTGTCTTTTATGCGACAGCAGCCTGTGTAGCTTTCAGTTGTTTATGCAACTTAGTACAATTTAGATCATTATTAAAAGTAAAGGAAATCTAGTGCGAGTAAAAATCAATCTCAAGTGCTCCTCTTGTGGCAGCATGAATTATCTAACCAGTAAGAACTCCAAAACCCATCCAGACAAGATTGAGGTGTTAAAATATTGTCCAAAGGAAAGAAAAGTAACTTTACATCTTGAATCTAAGTAGAATTTATGGTAAAATAATAGGGATTTTAAGGAGTTTGATATGTATAACCTATTATTAACCATTTTATTAGTATTATCTGTTGTGATTGTGATTGCGATTTTCATGCAACCAACTAAGAACCAATCCAGCAATGTATTTGATGCCAGCTCAGGCGATTTGTTTGAACGTAGTAAAGCTCGTGGTTTTGAAGCTGTGATGCAACGTTTGACAGGTATTTTAGTCTTTTTCTGGCTAGCCATTGCCTTAGCATTGACGGTATTATCAAGTAGATAAGAAATGGGCGAGACTAGGTCTTAGCCTATTTTTATTTTGAATGATGTTTACTAAAGTTATCAGCCAAAAAAATTTTAAAAATCTAGAAAGAAAACATGAAAGATAAAATTAAAGAATATTTGCAAGAGAAGGGGCGAGTGACGGTAAATGACCTAGCTCAGGCTCTCGGAAAGGATGGGTCCAAGGATTTCCGTGAGTTGATTAAAACCCTGTCTCTCATGGAAAGAAAGCACCAGATTCGTTTTGAAGATGATGGTAGTTTATGTCTGGACCAAAAGAAGAAACATGAAATCACCCTCAAAGGGATTTTTCATGCCCATAAAAATGGCTTTGGCTTTGTCAGTATAGAAGGCGAAGAGGACGACCTTTTTGTAGGGAAAAACGATGTCAACTACGCTATTGATGGCGATACCGTTGAGGTCGTGATTAAGAAAGTCGCTGACCGTAATAAGGGAACGGCAGCAGAAGCCAAAATTATTGATATCCTAGAACACAGCCTGACAACCGTTGTCGGTCAAATCGTTCTTGATGAGGAAAAACCCAAGTATGCAGGTTACATTCGTTCTAAAAATCAAAAGATTAGTCAACCCATCTATGTTAAGAAACCAGCCCTCAAACTTGAAGGAACAGAGGTTCTCAAGGTCTTTATCGATAAGTACCCAAGTAAGAAACACGATTTCTTTGTCGCTGGTGTGCTAGATGTTGTTGGACATTCTACAGATGCAGGGATTGACGTTCTTGAAGTCTTAGAGTCCATGGATATTGTTTCAGAATTTCCAGAGGCTGTTCTCAAGGAAGCAGAAAGTGTACCAGAAGCTCCATCAGAGAAGGATATGGAAGGTCGTCTGGACCTGAGAGATGAGATTACCTTTACCATTGACGGTGCGGATGCTAAGGACTTGGATGATGCGGTACACATCAAGCCTTTGAAAAATGGCAATCTAGAACTCGGAGTTCACATCGCGGATGTTTCCTACTACGTGACTGAGGGTTCTGCCCTTGACAAGGAAGCCCTTAACCGCGCAACTTCTGTCTATGTGACAGACCGTGTAGTACCTATGCTACCAGAACGCCTTTCAAACGGCATTTGCTCTCTTAATCCACAAGTTGACCGCCTGACCCAGTCTGCCATTATGGAAATTGATAAACATGGTCGTGTAGTCAACTACACCATCACACAAACGGTTATCAAGACTAGTTTTCGTATGACCTATAGCGCTGTCAATGACATCCTAGCTAGCGATGAGGAAAAGAGACAAGAGTTTAAGAAAATTGTTCCAAGTATCGAACTCATGGCCAAGCTCCATGAAAGGCTAGAAAGCATGCGTGAGAAACGTGGTGCCCTTAACTTTGATACCAGTGAAGCTAAGATCTTGGTGGATAAAAAAGGCAAGCCAGTTGATATCGTTCTTCGTCAGCGTGGTGTTGCTGAGCGGATGATTGAGTCCTTCATGTTGATTGCCAATGAAACGGTTGCCGAGCACTTTAGTAAACTGGACCTACCTTTCATTTATCGGATTCATGAGGAGCCTAAGGCAGAAAAAGTTCAGAAGTTTATTGATTACGCTTCGAGCTTTGGCTTGCGAATTTATGGAACTGCCAGTGAGATTAGCCAGGAGGCGCTTCAAGACATCATGCGTGCGGTTGAGGGAGAGCCCTATGCGGATGTATTATCCATGATGCTTCTCCGTTCTATGCAACAGGCTCGCTATTCTGAGCACAATCACGGTCACTATGGACTAGCCGCTAACTATTACACTCACTTCACCAGTCCTATTCGCCGTTATCCAGACCTTCTAGTCCATCGAATGATTCGGGATTACGGCCGTTCTAAGGAAATAGCAGAGCATTTTGAACAAGTGATTCCAGAGATTGCAACCCAGTCTTCCAATCGTGAACGTCGTGCCATTGAGGCGGAGCGTGAAGTCGAAGCTATGAAAAAAGCTGAGTACATGGAAGAATACGTGGGAGAAGAGTACGATGCAGTTGTATCCAGCATTGTCAAGTTCGGTCTTTTTGTCGAATTGCCAAATACAGTTGAAGGCTTGATTCACATTACCAATCTACCTGAATTTTATCATTTCAACGAACGGGATTTGACTCTCCGTGGGGAGAAATCGGGCATAACTTTCCGTGTAGGTCAGCAGATTCGCATTCGAGTTGAAAGAGCCGATAAGATGACAGGTGAAATTGACTTCTCTTATATCCCAAGTGAGTTTGATGTCATCGAAAAAGGTTTGAAACAAGCTGGGCGCAAAGATAGAGGTCGTGGCTCAAGTCGTCGTTCAGATAAGAAGGAAGACAAGAGAAAATCAGGACGCTCAAATGATAAGCGCAAGCATTCACAAAAAGACAAGAAGAAAAAAGGTAAGAAACCTTTTTACAAGGAAGTAGCTAAGAAAGGAGCCAAGCATGGCAAAGGGCGAGGGAAAGGTCGTCGCACAAAATAAAAAGGCGCGCCACGACTATACAATCGTAGATACGCTAGAGGCAGGGATGGTCCTGACTGGAACTGAAATCAAGAGTGTACGAGCTGCTCGAATCAATCTCAAGGATGGCTTTGCCCAAGTAAAAAATGGGGAAGTCTGGCTGAGCAATGTTCATATTGCCCCTTACGAAGAGGGCAATATCTGGAACCAGGAACCAGAACGCCGTCGTAAACTCCTGCTCCATAAGAAGCAAATTCAAAAATTGGAACAAGAGACCAAAGGGACAGGAATGACCCTTGTTCCCCTTAAAGTCTATATCAAAGATGGCTACGCCAAACTCCTTTTAGGACTTGCTAAAGGGAAGCATGACTATGACAAACGGGAGTCGATCAAGCGTCGTGAACAAAACCGCGACATCGCGCGTGTGATGAAAGCTGTCAACCAGCGTTAAGAAGAGGAAGTAAAATGGAAAAACTAATTGCCTATAAACGGATGCCCTTGTGGAATAAACAGACCATGCCTGAAGCAGTTCAGCAAAAGCACAATACTAAAGTCGGCACTTGGGGAAAAATTACTGTCTTGAAGGGGGCACTCAAGTTTATTGAGTTAACAGAAGATGGTGAGGTTCTAGCTGAGCACCTCTTTGAGGCAGGAGCTGACAATCCCATGGCACAACCGCAAGCCTGGCATCGAGTAGAGGCTGCAACAGACGATGTAGAGTGGTACTTGGAATTTTATTGTAAACCTGAGGATTATTTCCCTAAGAAATACCAGACCAATCCAGTCCATTCGGAAGTCTTAGAGGCTATGCAGACGGTGAAACCAGGAAGAGCCTTGGATTTGGGTTGTGGTCAGGGGCGTAACTCTCTCTTTCTCGCACAGAATGGTTTTGATGTGACAGCTGTGGATCAAAATGAATTGTCCCTTGAAATCTTGCAAAGCATCGTAGAGCAAGAGGATCTAGACATGCCTGTCGGACTTTATGATATCAATTCAGCCAGCATTAGCCAAGACTATGATTTCATCGTATCGACAGTTGTTCTGATGTTCCTACAAGCGGACCGCATTCCAGCTATTATCCAAAATATGCAGGAGCACACCACAGTCGGTGGCTACAATCTCATCGTCTGTGCCATGGATACGGAGGATTATCCTTGCTCGGTTAACTTCCCATTCACCTTTAAAGAAGGGGAGTTGGCGGACTACTACAAGGATTGGGAATTGGTCAAATATAATGAAAATCCAGGACATCTGCACCGTCGTGATGAAAATGGCAATCGCATTCAACTACGCTTTGCGACTATGCTAGCTAAAAAAGTCAAGTAAAAACCTATACCAGCGAATAGAGACCACTTTGCAAAGTTTCTATTCGTTTTTG
The DNA here is from genome assembly GCF_001683375.1 of Streptococcus sp. oral taxon 064. Taxonomy (GTDB): domain Bacteria; phylum Bacillota; class Bacilli; order Lactobacillales; family Streptococcaceae; genus Streptococcus; species Streptococcus oralis_S. Next base: position 1,475,889 of record NZ_CP016207.1, read on the forward strand.
TTTGCGTTGGTTGATTGGGGCGAGCAGGATTTTATGCTATACTAGAAGTAGGAAATCTGAGCAGTAGAACTGTGTTGCTGATACTCTCAGCGCAAGAAAGTCTTTATGATGGAGGTGGTCGAATGACGAGTCTTTTGGTGGAATTGTATGATCGGCATGTATTGGAAAAGAATGTCTACCAAGCCTTTATCAGTGATTGTGACGAGATTCTTTTTCTATCTTTGACGAAAATAAGCAATGAAGAGAAGCTCTCCCTCCGTCAGTTTATCATGGATGAGGTGCCTCATATCCAACGAGTGACCTTTCGTCAGTTATCCTTAGAACAACTAGCGGACCAGTTAGATTATTGTCTAGCAGGCTATGACCAAGTCCTTCTCGATGTTTTTGGTGGGGATTCGCTACTAGCCTTATCTCTCTATCAATATGGCTTGGATCGGCAGCTCCCCATCGTTGCCATGGATGTCGAGCGGGGAAAACAATACAAGTGGGTAGCCGGTCAGTTAGAAAAAGAAGACTTGGACATTCCAACCCTAAGCATCCAACAGCTGATAGCCTTGCGTGGTGGAAAAATGCTCAAATCAAAACGCCCTATCCACTCAGATCAGCAAATTGCAGCCATTAAAAAGCTAGCCAGCTCTGCTATTTCCAATCCTGCTCACTGGTATCAAGTGACCCAATTTTTCTCTCTAGCTAAGACCAATGACCTGCATGCTGAGACAGAAAAGATACTGGAAAACAATGGCAGGTATTATCACTATCCAAAATCCCTTATTCCTTTACTTGTGGAAGCAGGAATGCTTTGTATTGAAAGCGAAGACAAGAAACGAGTAGCATACAGCTTTCCAAGTCAAGAAGCTCAAGTTTTTTGCCGCAACAAGGGGCATATTTTAGAGGTGTATCTTTATCTCTTGGCGCTGGAATCGCAGCTGTTTGATGAGTGTATGATAGGCGGTGAGATTGATTGGAATGGCATCTTTCCAGAGGCGGACAATGTTCAAAATGAGATTGATGTCATTCTGAGAAAGGGACGCTCGATTACCTTTATCTCTTGCAAGATGACAGATTTATCAGTTGAAGCCATTAACGAACTAGAAGTCTACGCCAATCATTTTGCTGGGGAGAGTTGCCTCAAGTTGATTGTTTGTACGGGAAAAATCAATCCAGCTTATGCCAATCGTTGTCAGGAATACGGCGTGCTGGTCATTAGAAGTGAGCAGATTCCTAATCTCATTCCCATGCTAAAAAAATATTCTAAGAGACAAAAAAGATAAGAAATAGTATCATGAAAGGCTGGATTTCCAGTCTTTTTTGCTTCTTTTTCGAATAAATGAGAAAAGGAGGTAGCCCATGTTTGTAGCCAGAGATGCCAAGGGGAATTTTGTGAATGCCCTCGAAAATGATGTGACCAAGCAAGCTTATACTTGTCCAGCCTGTGGAGGCGGACTACGATTACGCCAAGGACAGAGCATTCGAACGCACTTTGCCCATGAAAGGTTAAGGGATTGTATGGCCATTTTTGAGAATGAAAGTCCAGAACACTTGGGCAACAAAGAGGGCCTTTATCACTGGGCCAAGAAAGACAATCAGGTCGCCTTAGAATATAGTCTGCCCGAGATTCAGCAGATAGCAGATGTTCTCGTCAATGAAAAATTAGCACTGGAGGTTCAGTGCAGCCCCTTGTCTCAAAAGCTTTTAGGCGATAGAAGCCAAGGATACCGCAGCCAGGGCTATCAGGTTATCTGGCTACTGGGAGAAAAACTCTGGTTAAAGGAGCGATTAACACAACTGCAAAGGGGCTTTCTCTATTTTAGTCAAAATATGGGTTTCTTTGTTTGGGAACTGGATCTCAAAAGGAAAATTTTGAGACTCAAATATCTTCTGCATCAGGATCTACGTGGCAAGCTTCATTTTCAGGTCAAAGAATTTCCCTATGGAAAAGGAAATCTCTTGGAAATTCTACGATTTCCTTATCAGAAACAAAAACTGCCTCGTTTTGCAGTTGTGCAAGATTCCACTATCTGTCACTACATTCGCCAACAGTTGTACTACCAAAACCCTTACTGGATGAAAAAACAGGAGGAGGCTTATCAACGAGGAGACAATCTATTAAACCGTCAACTGGATGACTGGTATCCCCAGGTCAGACCGATAGAGTCAGGAGATTTTTTGCAGATTGAAACGGATTTGGCTAGCTATTATAGAAATTTTCAGGCCTACTATCAAAAAAATCCGAAAAATAATCGCCAAAAGCTCTATCCACCAGCCTTTTATCACTTATATTTCTCAAAAAATGTGGTAAAATAGAAAGGATGGAGGAATCTTATGGTATTACAACGACATGAAATAAATGAAAAAGATACATGGGATCTTTCGACAATCTACCCAACAGACCAGGCTTGGGAAGAAGCCTTGAAAGATTTAACTGAAAAAGTACAAACAGCAGCCCAGTATGAGGGACATCTCTTGGACAGCGCAGACAGTTTGCTTGAGATCACAGAATTCTCACTCGACTTGGAACGCCAAGTTGAAAAGCTTTATGTCTATGCGCATATGAAAAATGACCAGGACACGCGTGAGACCAAGTATCAAGAGTACTATGCCAAGGCAATGACCCTATACAGTCAGTTAGAACAAGCCTTTTCATTCTATGAACCTGAGTTTATGGAGATTAGCGAAGAGCAGTATGCGGCCTTCCTAGAAGCTCAACCAAAACTCCAAGTTTACAAGCACTTTTTTGACAAGCTCTTGCAAAAGAAAGACCATGTTCTTTCGCAACGTGAGGAAGAATTGCTTGCTGGAGCAGGAGAAATCTTTGGTTCTGCTAGTGAAACCTTCGCTATTTTGGACAATGCGGATATTAGCTTCCCATACGTGCTTGATGACGAAGGCAATGAAGTGCAACTCTCACACGGTACTTACATCCGTTTGATGGAGTCTAAAAACCGTGAAGTGCGTCGTGGTGCCTATGAAGCCCTTTATGCGACTTACGAGCAATTCCAACATACTTATGCTAAGACCTTGCAGACAAATGTTAAGGTGCAAAACTACCGAGCAAAAGTTCGCAACTATAAGAGTGCTCGCCATGCAGCCCTCGCAGCAAACTTTGTTCCAGAAAGTGTCTATGACAATCTAGTAGCAGCAGTTCGCAAGCATTTGCCACTCTTGCATCGTTACCTAGAACTTCGTTCTAAAATCTTAGGTATTTCCGACCTCAAGATGTACGATGTCTACACACCACTTTCGTCAGTAGATTATAGCTTTACCTACGAAGAAGCCTTGAAAAAGGCAGAAGAAGCTTTGGCAGTTTTAGGTGACGACTACTTGAGCCGTGTTAAACGTGCCTTCAGTGAGCGTTGGATTGATGTCTATGAAAACCAAGGCAAGCGTTCTGGTGCCTACTCTGGTGGTTCTTACGATACCAATGCCTTTATGCTTCTCAACTGGCAGGACAATCTAGACAATCTCTTTACCCTTGTCCATGAAACAGGTCACAGTATGCACTCAAGCTATACTCGTGAAACCCAGCCTTATGTTTACGGGGATTACTCTATCTTCTTGGCGGAGATTGCCTCAACCACAAACGAAAATATCTTGACAGAGAAATTGTTGGAAGAAGTAGAAGACGATGCAACTCGCTTTGCTATTCTCAATAACTTCCTAGACGGTTTCCGTGGAACAGTCTTCCGTCAAACTCAATTCGCTGAGTTTGAACACGCCATCCACCAAGCAGACCAAAATGGAGAAGTCTTGACAAGTGATTTCCTCAATAAGCTCTACGCTGACCTGAACCAAGAGTACTATGGACTCAGCAAGGAAGACAATCCTCAGATCCAATACGAGTGGGCACGCATTCCACATTTCTACTATAACTACTATGTTTATCAGTATTCAACTGGTTTTGCAGCTGCTTCAGCCTTGGCTGAGAAGATTGTCCATGGTAGTCAAGAAGACCGTGACCGCTATATAGACTACCTCAGGGCAGGTAAGTCAGACTATCCGCTCAATGTCATGAGAAAAGCGGGAGTGGATATGGAAAAAGAAGACTATCTCAACGATGCCTTTGCAGTCTTTGAACGCCGCTTGAACGAGTTTGAAGCCCTTGTTGAAAAATTGGGACTAGCTTAAGATGGTAGAGTCTTATAGTAAAAATGCCAACCATAACATGCGTCGTCCCGTCGTCAAGGAAGAAATCGTAGAACTCATGCGCCAGCGTCAAAAGCAGGTGACAGGTTCCTTAAAAGAATTGGAGACCTTCGCTCGCAAGGAAAACATTCCCATTATTCCCCATGAAACAGTTGCCTACTTCCGTTTTCTCATGGAAACTATGCAACCTGAGAACATTTTGGAGATTGGAACGGCAATTGGCTTTTCTGCCCTCCTGATGGCGGAACATGCGCCAGATGCTAAGATTACAACCATTGACCGTAATCCTGAGATGATTGGCTTTGCCAAGGAAAACTTTGCCCAGTTTGACAGTCGTAAGCAAATCACCTTACTTGAAGGTGATGCTGTTGATGTTTTATCTACTTTGACAGAAACATATGATTTTGTCTTTATGGATTCGGCCAAGTCAAAGTATATCGTCTTTCTGCCTGAAATCCTTAAACATTTGGAAGTCGGTGGAGTGGTGGTCTTGGATGATATTTTCCAAGGAGGAGATGTTGCCAAGGACATCATGGAAGTCCGCCGAGGTCAACGCACCATTTACCGTGGTTTGCAAAGACTTTTCGACGCAACTTTGGACAATCCAGGTCTAACAGCAACTCTAGTTCCACTTGGAGACGGCATTCTCATGCTAAGAAAAAATCTAGCAGAAGTAGAGCTTCCTGAGAGCGAATGATTTTCAGAAAAATTTAAGAAATTATAGTAAAATAGATAAGGTAACACTTACCGTAAAAGGAGTAAAAATGAAGAAAAAACTTATGGCAGGAGCCATCACACTTTTATCAGTAGCAACACTTGCAGCTTGTTCAAACAGTTCTGAAGGAAAAGATTTGATCAGCATGAAGGGCGATGTGATTACAGAGCATCAATTCTTTGAAGAAGTAAAGAACAATCCAACTGCGCAACAAGTCTTGCTCAATATGACCATCCAAAAAGTATTTGAACAACAATATGGATCAGAGGTAACGGATAAAGATGTGGATGACGCCGTTGCTGAAGAACAAAAGAAATACGGCGATAGCTACAACAGCGTGCTTCAACGTGCAGGTATGACACCTGAGACTCGTAAAGCTCAAATCCGTACCAGCAAATTGGTTGAATTAGCGGTTAAGAAGGCTGCAGAGAGTGAGTTGACAGACGAAGCCTACCAAAAAGCTTTTGAGTCTTACACACCAGATGTAACAGCTCAAATCATCCGTTTGGATAATGAAGACAAGGCAAAAGAAGTACTTGAGAAAGCTAAAGCAGAAGGTGCGGATTTTGCTCAGTTGGCAAAAGACAACTCTAACGACGACAAAACAAAAGAAAATGGTGGAGAAATCACTTTTGACTCTGCTTCAACAGAACTTCCAGAACAAGTCAAGAAAGCAGCCTTTGCCTTGGATGTGAACGGGGTTTCTGATGTGATTACAGCTACTGGAACACAAGCCTACAGCAGTCAGTTCTACATCATCAAAGTAACGAAGAAAACAGAAAAATCTTCTAATATAGAGGATTACAAAGAAAAATTGAAGACCATCATCTTGACTCAAAAACAAAATGATTCAGCCTTTGTTCAAGGAGTAATTGGTAAAGAATTGCAAGCAGCAAACATCAAGGTTAAAGACCAATCATTCCAAAACATCTTCACCCAATACATCGGTGGTGGTGACTCAAGCTCAAGCAGCAGTTCTTCATCTAACTAAGTAAGCAAAAAACAAATCTCAAAAGAGATTTGTTTTTTTATACCTGATACGAGAAAATGAGTAAAATTCGAAGGATTAAAGGATAAGAGTTTTTTTCTTTCTGAAAAAGTGGTATAATAGCAATCAAAACTAGAAAATAAAACGGAATTGGGAACAGAAGCGTCTGTTCCTATTAGAGTGGTGAAATATGAAAATTAGTAAAAGGCACCTACTAAACTATTCCATTTTGATTCCTTACTTCCTTTTATCGATTTTGGGGCTGATTGTGGTATACTCGACAACGAGTGCAACCTTGATCGAAGAAGGGAAAAGTGCCTTTCAATTGGTGCGTAACCAGGGGATCTTCTGGATAGCTAGTTTGATTCTGATTGCCTTAATCTATAAATTAAAATTAGGTTTCCTAAGAAACGGACGTCTCATCTTTATCGTAATGATTGTGGAGATGGTTCTTTTAGCTCTGGCGCGACTGGTCGGAACACCTGTCAATGGAGCATACGGATGGATTTCTGTAGGACCTGTAACGATTCAACCTGCTGAGTACCTTAAGATTATCATCATCTGGTACCTGGCACATCGATTTTCAAAACAACAAGATGAGATTGCGGTTTATGACTTCCAGGTTTTGACACAGAATCAGTGGCTACCTCGAGCTTTTAACGACTGGCGTTTTGTTCTGCTAGTTCTGATTGGTAGCTTGGGAATTTTTCCAGACTTGGGAAATGCGACCATCTTGGTCTTGGTGGCGCTCATCATGTATACGGTTAGTGGGATCGCCTATCGTTGGTTCTCGACCATTCTGGCTCTCTTGGCAGGGAGCTCAATGTTAGTCTTGTCTGTCATTCGCTTTGTTGGGGTTGAAAAGTTTTCTCAAATTCCTGTATTTGGTTACGTTGCTAAACGTTTTAGTGCCTTCTTTAATCCCTTTAATGACTTGGCGGGTGCAGGACACCAGCTCGCAAATTCCTACTATGCAATGGTAAATGGAGGCTGGTTCGGACTGGGACTAGGGAATTCTATCGAGAAGCGTGGTTATCTGCCAGAAGCCCATACGGATTTTGTCTTTTCGATTGTCATCGAGGAGTTTGGATTCGTAGGAGCCAGTATGATTTTGGCTTTACTCTTCTTCTTGATTTTGCGAATCATCTTGGTTGGTATTCGAGCAAAGGATCCCTTTAACTCCATGGTTGCTATTGGTGTCGGAGGGATGATCCTTGTTCAGGTCTTTGTCAATATCGGTGGGATTTCAGGATTGATTCCTTCTACAGGGGTAACCTTCCCCTTCCTTTCACAAGGTGGGAACAGTCTCCTGGTATTATCAGTAGCCATCGCGCTTGTACTAAACATTGATGCCAGCGAAAAACGTGCCAAACTTATCAGAGAATACGAGAATCAAACCGATGAAAGTCTGTAAGGATTGAATGGAAAGGAAAGTATATGTCTCTTCAAAAATTAGAAAACTATAGTAATAAAGCAGTTGTCCAAGAAGAAGTCTTGATTCTGACGGAGCTATTAGAAGATATCACAAAAAATATGCTAGCGCCAGAAACCTTTGAAAAGATTATCCAGTTGAAGGAATTATCAACTAGCGAGAATTATCAAGGGCTCAATAACCTAGTGACCAGTCTTTCGAATGAAGAAATGATTTACATTTCACGCTATTTCTCTATCCTTCCACTTTTGATTAATATCTCTGAGGATGTGGATTTGGCCTATGAAATCAATCACCAAAACAATGTGGACCAAGACTATCTAGGAAAACTATCTACAACGATTAAGATGGTAGCTGAAAAAGAAAATGCAGCCGAAATTTTAGAAAAGTTAAATGTCGTTCCTGTCTTGACCGCTCATCCAACGCAAGTACAACGCAAGAGTATGCTGGATTTAACCAACCACATCCATACGCTCTTGCGCAAGTACCGTGATGTCAAACTCGGCTTGATTAATAAAGAAAAATGGCACACAGATCTCCGCCGTTATATTGAAATTATCATGCAAACGGACATGATTCGTGAGAAGAAATTGAAAGTAACCAACGAAATCACCAACGTGATGGAGTATTACCAAAGTTCTTTCCTGAATGCTGTTCCGCGTTTGACAGCTGAGTATAAAAAATTGGCTAAAGAACAAGGTATCGAGCTTGAGCATCCAAAACCGATTACTATGGGGATGTGGATAGGAGGAGACCGTGATGGAAATCCTTTCGTAACAGCGGAAACTCTCAATAAATCAGCCTTGACTCAGTGTGAAGTCATCATGAACTACTATGATGAAAAGATTTATAATCTTTACCGTGAATTTTCACTTTCAACCAGTATCGTGAATGTCAGCGACAAGGTCCGTGAGATGGCGCTGAAGTCACAAGATAACTCGATTTATCGTGAAAAAGAACTCTATCGTCGTGCTCTTTTTGACATCCAAGCTAAGATGCAGGCTACCAAGGCTTATCTCATTGAAGACAAGGATCTTCAGCCAAGATATGCCACTGCAGATGAATTCTATCAAGATTTGTTGGCCATTCGCGATTCTCTCCTTGAGAATAAGGGAGAATACCTGATTTCAGGAGAATTTGTCGAGTTGATGCAAGCTGTCGAAATTTTTGGTTTCTACCTTGCTTCTATTGATATGCGCCAAGACTCTAGTGTTCATGAAGCCTGTGTAGCTGAATTGCTAGCATCTGCTGGTATCAATGATCACTATAGCGATCTATCTGAAGATGAAAAATGCGCACTCCTCTTAAAAGAGTTGGAAGAAGATCCTCGTATCCTCTCAGCGACTCATGCTGAAAAGTCAGAACTGCTTGAAAAAGAACTCTCTATCTTTAAAGCTGCGCGCAAATTGAAGGATAAACTAGGTGAAAATGTCATTCGTCAAACCATCATTTCTCACGCAACCAGTGTATCTGATATGCTAGAGCTAGCCATCATGCTCAAGGAAGTCGGCTTGGTAGATGCCCAAAAAGCCCGCGTTCAGATTGTTCCCCTCTTTGAAACGATCGAAGATTTGGATCACTCAGAAGAAACCATGAGAAGATATTTCTCTCTTCCTTTGGCTAAAAAATGGATTGCTTCAAAAGACAACTACCAAGAAATCATGCTTGGCTACTCTGATAGTAACAAGGATGGTGGTTACCTATCCTCATGTTGGACTCTCTATAAAGCGCAACAACAACTGACTGCTATTGGGGATGAATTTGGCGTTAAGGTTACTTTCTTCCATGGTCGTGGTGGTACTGTGGGTCGTGGTGGTGGACCAACTTATGAAGCTATCACATCTCAACCACTCAAGTCTATCAAGGACCGCATCCGTCTGACTGAGCAAGGAGAAGTCATTGGAAACAAATACGGTAACAAAGACGCTGCCTATTATAACCTTGAAATGCTGGTTTCTGCAGCCATTAACCGTATGATTACCAAGAAGAAGAGTGATACTAATACGTCGAATCGTTACGAAGCTATTATGGACCAAGTAGTAGACCGTAGTTATGATATCTACCGTGATTTGGTCTTTGGAAATGAACATTTCTATGACTATTTCTTTGAATCAAGTCCAATCAAGGCTATTTCAAGCTTCAATATCGGTTCGCGTCCAGCAGCTCGTAAGACCATCACTGAAATCGGCGGTTTGCGTGCTATTCCTTGGGTCTTCTCATGGTCACAAAGCCGTGTCATGTTCCCTGGGTGGTATGGTGTGGGATCAAGCTTTAAAGAGTTTATTGATCAAGATCCAAAGAATATCGAGTTCCTTCGAGACATGTACCAAAACTGGCCTTTCTTCCAATCTTTGCTTTCCAATGTAGACATGGTCTTGTCTAAGTCTAACATGAACATTGCTTTTGAATATGCCAAGCTCTGTGAAGACGAAGAAGTACAAGCTATCTACTACACTATTTTAGATGAATGGCAGTTGACTAAGGACGTTATTTTAGCTATCGAAGGTTATGACGAACTCTTGGCAGAAAACTCTTATCTAAAAGACAGTCTAAACTATCGTATGCCTTACTTTAATATCCTGAACTACATCCAGTTGGAGTTGATCAAACGTCAACGTCGCGGCGAATTGTCAGCAGACGAAGAAAAACTGATCCATACAACTATCAACGGAATTGCAACTGGTTTGCGTAATTCAGGCTGATATTCTACAAACTTCCTCCTTTTTCAAGGGGAAGTTTTTGAATTGTTTAAAAAATTCTAAAAATAAGCTTGACAAGTAGTTGAAAAATGATATAATTTAAACATTCAGAAAGTAATCATGCTCATTTTATAGAGAGTCTGTGGTTGGTGAAAGCAGATAGATGAAATTGATGAAATTGGGCTGAATGTACTTAAGAATTTGAAATCATAAAAATTCGGTGAGCACACCTTACAGTGCAACTCGTTATTGCGAGAAAGAGCGATAGGGATATTCCCTATAATTGAGGTGGCACCGCGCATCGACGTCCTCACACAAGTTTTTTGTGTGAGGACTTTTTCTATTAGGAGGATGATGATGGAATTTAAACGATGGCGTCGCTTGTTTTGTTGAAAAGAGCATTATACAAGTGATTTAAAAGGAGAAAGAAAAATGAAAAATAAACGTTTGATTGGAATTGTCGCTGGATTAGCAGTATTGGTGGTGGCTAGCTTGATTTATTCATCTATGAATAAGCCATCAGCTAAAGAAGAGCAAAAGGTTGCTAAGGTTGGTGTCCTTCAATTTGTTAGTCACCCATCCTTGGACTTGATTTACCAAGGGATTCAAGATGGACTAGCTGAAGAAGGCTATAAGGACGACCAGGTAAAAATCGACTTTATGAACTCTGAAGGTGATCAGAGCAAGGTTGCAACCATGAGTAAACAATTGGTTGCTAATGGAAACGATGTTGTTGTTGGGATCGCGACACCAGCGGCTCAAGGACTCGCTAGTGCTACAAAAGACCTACCAGTTATCATGGCTGCTATTACAGACCCAATCGGTGCTAACTTGGTCAAAGACTTGAAAAAACCAGGAGGCAACATCACAGGGGTATCAGACCACAACCCTGCTGAACAACAAGTAGAGTTGATAAAAACTCTCACACCAAATGTCAAAACAATCGGAGCTCTTTACTCAAGTAGCGAAGATAACTCAAAAACACAGGTAGAAGAATTCAAGGCTTATGCTGAAAAAGCAGGTTTGACAGTCGAAACATTTGCCGTTCCATCAACCAATGAAATTGCTTCAACAGTCAATGTTATGACAAGCAAAGTCGATGCAATTTGGGTTCCAATTGATAACACCATCGCATCCGCATTTTCAACAGTTGTTTCAAGCAACCAAATAGCTAAAAAGCCAATCTACCCAAGTGCCACTGCCATGGTAGAAGCAGGTGGATTAGCATCTGTTGTAGTTGACCAACACGATCTTGGTGTGGCTACTGGTAAGATGATTGCCAAAGTTTTGAAAGGTGAAAAACCAGCTGATACGCCAGTTAATGTCTTTTCAACTGGTAAGTCAGTGATTAACAAAAAACTAGCGCAGGAACTTGGTATCACCATTCCTGAGTCCGTTCTAAAAGAAGCAGGGCAAGTGATTGAATAAAGATAAAGGAGGAGTTGGGGACATCTCCTCCCATTTTTACTAAAGAAAGAAATGAGTGAAAGATTATGATAGTATCCATTATTTCTCAGGGGATGGTCTGGGCGATTTTAGGTTTGGGAATCTTTATGACTTTTCGAATTTTGAATTTCCCGGATATGACGACTGAGGGCTCTTTCCCACTAGGGGGAGCAGTAGCTGTAACTTTGATAACACAGGGAGTCAATCCATTTTTAGCGACCTTGGCTGCGGTAGGAGCAGGCTGTCTAGCTGGAATGGCGACGGGGCTTTTGTATACTAAAGGAAAAATCCCAACCCTCTTATCAGGGATTCTGGTCATGACTTCCTGCCATTCCATCATGCTCATGATTATGGGACGTGCCAATCTGGGGCTTCTTGGAACCAAGCAAATTCAGGATGTCTTGCCTTTTGATTCAGATCTTAACCAACTCCTGACTGGATTAATCTTTGTAGCTCTTGTTATTGGCCTTATGCTCTTTTTCCTTGATACTAAACTAGGTCAGGCCTACATCGCTACAGGTGACAATCCCGATATGGCTCGTAGCTTTGGTATCAATACGGGACGTATGGAACTCATGGGCTTGGTTCTTTCAAATGGGATTATCGCGCTTGCAGGAGCCTTAATTGCTCAACAAGAAGGATATGCAGATGTTTCTAGAGGAATTGGAGTGATTGTCGTAGGGCTTGCTAGCTTGATTATTGGTGAGGTTTTGTTCAAGAGTTTGACCCTGGCAGAGCGACTCATGACCATCGTTGTAGGGTCTATTGCTTATCAGTTCCTCGTTTGGGGAGTGATTGCTCTTGGATTTAACACGAGCTATTTACGACTATATAGCGCTTTGATTTTGGCAGTTTGTCTTATGATTCCAACCTTCAAAAGCAAATACCTGAAAGGAGTCAAGTTTAGCAAATGACAGCAATTGTAGAATTAAAAAATGCTACCAAAGTCATCACGAATGGCTTTGACGAGGAAAAAATCATTCTGAATGATGTTTCTCTTGAGATTTTCGAACATGATTTCATTACCATCCTAGGTGGAAATGGAGCTGGGAAGTCAACTCTTTTTAACACTATTGCAGGCACCTTACCTTTAACAAGCGGAAGTATCCGTATCATGGGGGAGGATGTGACTCATTTTTCACCTGAAAAGAGGGCTAAGTACTTGTCTCGTGTCTTTCAGGATCCCAAGATGGGAACAGCCCCTCGTATGACCGTTGCAGAAAACCTTTTGATTGCCAAGTTTCGTGGTGAGAAGAGAGGGCTTCTTCCTAGAAGGCTATCAAGTCATAGGGATGAGTTTCAGGCTACCATTGAAAAAGTGGGAAATGGCCTTGAAAAACATCTGGATACTCCGATTGAATTTCTATCAGGTGGACAACGTCAGGCCTTGAGTCTCTTGATGGCAACCTTAAAACGACCAGAGTTACTATTGTTGGATGAACACACAGCAGCCCTTGACCCCAAAACAAGTGTGGCCTTGATGGAGTTAACGGATGACTTTGTCAGTAAGGATCATCTAACAGCCTTGATGATTACCCACCATATGGAAGATGCACTAAAGTATGGCAATCGTCTGATTGTCATGAAGGAAGGTCGTATCATCCAAGACCTCAATAAAGAAGAAAAAGCTAAGATGAAAATTTCAGACTACTATCAATTATTTGAATAGATGAGCCTGTATTTCATCAAAAAATAGTGAAGATTAACTTAGAAACATGGAAGTGTTTCTGAGTTTTTTATCTCCTCTTTCTATCTAGAAAAATAAGGCAAAGAGAATTACGGAAAGCGTATGAAATGGTTTACTTTTTTTCAGAAATAAGCTATACTAGTTTACGTGAAACTATGATAAGATGGAGGTATTGTGTATGGTTGACAAGCAAGTCATTGAAGAAATCAAAAACAATGCCAACATTGTGGAAGTCATAGGTGATGTGATTTCTTTACAGAAGGCTGGACGGAACTATTTAGGGCTCTGTCCTTTTCATGGTGAAAAGACCCCCTCTTTCAACGTTGTGGAAGACAAGCAGTTTTATCACTGTTTTGGCTGTGGTCGTTCAGGAGATGTCTTTAAGTTTATCGAAGAATACCAAGGCGTGTCCTTCATGGAAGCTGTTCAGCTCTTAGGTGAGCGTGTCGGTATTCAACTAGCTATGCCTATCCAGTCTCGTCCCCAACAAGCTTCCCCTCATCAAGCTCTATATGATATGCATGAAGAAGCAACACGCTTTTACCATGCAATCCTCATGACGACTAAGATGGGAGAAGAAGCAAGGGCTTATCTCTACAAACGTGGGTTGACGGATGAAGTTCTGAAGCACTTCCAAATTGGACTAGCTCCAGCCGAGAGAAACTATCTTTACCAACGTTTATCTGGCAAGTTTGAGGAAAAGGATTTATTGGAATCTGGCTTGTTTTATTTGTCAGATGACAATCAGTTCTTTGATACCTTTTTCGGACGGATCATCTTTCCTTTGACCAATGACAAGGGACAGGTCATTGCATTTTCAGGTCGTATCTGGCAAGAAACTGACAGTCAGACTGCCAAATATAAAAATAGTCGCTCGACTGCAATTTTTAACAAGAGTTACGAATTGTATCATTTGGACAAGGCAAAAAAGGGAACAGGTAAGATTACAGAGCTCTATCTGATGGAAGGCTTCATGGATGTGATTGCAGCCTACCGTGCTGGTATAGAAAATGCTGTAGCTTCCATGGGAACAGCCTTAAGCAAGGAGCATGTTGACCACCTCAAACGCTTTACCAAAAAAATTGTTCTCAGCTATGATGGCGACAAGGCAGGGCAGGCAGCAACAGCCAAAGCTCTGGAAGAATTAAAAGATTTCTCAGTGGAAGTTGTCCGAGTACCTGATGCCATGGACCCAGATGAGTATTTGCAAAAGAATTCTGCTGAAGACCTGGCTTACCTTTTAACCAAGACTCGGATTAGTCCTATAGAGTTCTATATTCACCAGCTAAAGCCTGAAAATAGTGATAACTTACAGGCGCAAATCGAATTCATTGAAAAGATTGCGCCCCTAATCGCCAAAGAAAAGTCTATCACTGCCCAGAATTCTTATATCCACATTCTGGCGGATAATCTACCTTCTTTTGATTACCAGCAGGTGGAGCAGATTGTAAATGAAAGTCGCATTGTTCAAAGGCAGGAAAGAGTCAAAGAGGAGCAACCTCCAGCAGCGATTAGTTTACCTGTAACGCGGCAACTGAGAGCAGTCATGAGAGCAGAGGCTCATCTCCTTTATAGGATGGCTGAGAATCCAGTTGTTCTAAATGACTACCGATTAAGAGAAGATTTTTTCTTTGATACCCCAGAATTTCAAATTCTTTACGAATTATTAAGTGCAGAGGGAGAAATCGGATCAGAGGAACTGTCTCATCAGACTCCTGAGGTTGAAAATGCCTGGTACCACGTGCTTAGCTTGGATTTGCCAGCTGAGATGTCGCCTCAAGAGCTAGCGGAAGTCGAAGCGACTCGTAACCGTGCCCTCCTCAGCAAGGACAATTTAAGGATTAAAAAGAAAGTGCAGGAAGCTAGTCATGTAGGAGATACAGACACAGCCTTGGAAGAATTGCAACGATTGATTTCCCAAAAGAGAAGAATGGAGTAATAATGGCAACAAAACAAAAAGAAGTAACCACATTTGATGTGCAAGTAGCAGACTTTATCCGTAACCACAAAAAAACAGGAACAGCAACAGATGACGAAATCAATTCAAGTCTGGTTATTCCGTTTGCCCTTGATGCAGAAGGCATTGAAGACCTTTTGCAACGGATTCAGGATGCTGGAATTTCTATCACAGATAACGAAGGAAATCCAAGCGCGCGTGTTCTTAGTGCAGAAGAAGAACCAGAACTCAGTGATGAGGACTTGATTGGCTCAACTTCTGCCAAGGTTAATGACCCAGTCCGTATGTATTTGAAGGAAATCGGGGTTGTTCCTCTCTTGACTAACGAAGAGGAAAAAGAATTGGCCTTAGCAGTTGAGGCTGGTGATATTGAAGCCAAACAACGTCTTGCAGAAGCCAACCTTCGTTTGGTGGTTTCGATTGCTAAGCGCTACGTAGGGCGTGGCATGCAGTTTCTTGACTTGATCCAAGAAGGAAACATGGGCTTGATGAAGGCTGTTGACAAGTTTGACTATTCAAAAGGATTCAAGTTTTCAACTTACGCAACTTGGTGGATTCGTCAGGCGATTACCCGTGCCATCGCTGACCAAGCCCGTACTATTCGTATCCCTGTCCACATGGTAGAAACCATTAACAAGCTTGTCCGTGAACAGCGGAATCTCCTTCAAGAATTGGGACAAGATCCAACTCCTGAACAAATCGCTGAGCGTATGGATATGACACCTGACAAGGTCCGCGAAATCTTGAAAATTGCTCAAGAACCAGTATCACTTGAAACACCGATTGGTGAAGAGGACGATAGCCATCTTGGGGACTTTATCGAAGACGAAGTAATTGAAAATCCAGTAGACTACACAACTCGAATCGTTTTGCGCGAGCAGTTGGATGAAGTTTTGGATACTCTCACAGACCGTGAAGAAAACGTTCTGCGCCTTCGTTTCGGGCTAGATGATGGGAAAATGCGTACCCTTGAAGATGTTGGTAAAGTCTTTAACGTGACTCGTGAGCGTATCCGTCAGATTGAGGCCAAGGCTTTGAGAAAATTGCGCCAACCAAGTCGCAGCAAACCCCTTCGTGATTTTATTGAAGACTGAGAGTGAGGAATAACATGGCTTATACAGAAGAGCAAATTGAAACGATCAAAACACGCATTTTAAATGCTTTGGAAGAAGTCATCGACCCTGAGTTGGGGATTGATATTGTCAACCTAGGTTTGATTTATGAAATTCGTTTTGATGGTGAAACAGGTCATACTGAAATTGATATGACCTTGACAACTATGGGCTGCCCACTGGCTGACCTTTTGACAGACCAGATACATGATGCGATGACAGATGTGCCTGAGGTAACCAATACCGAAGTTAAATTGGTCTGGTATCCAGCTTGGACAGTTGAAAAAATGAGCCGATACGCGCGTATCGCCCTAGGAATTAAATAAAGACTAAAAAAATGAGAGAGACGATTGGAAAATAGGATAATTTTATCCTTTTTCCAATCGTCTCTTCTTTCTTTTGCTGATTTTCTGGAAATAAAATGGTATAATGAAAGGTATGGAAAACGAAAAATTGCGTATTAATATGCTAAGCTCAAGTGAAAAAGTAGCTGGTCAAGGAGTGTCAGGAGCATATCGAGAATTGGTTAGTCTCCTTCACCGCGATGCTAAAGACCAGTTGATTGTTACAGAGAATCTTCCTGTAGAGGCAGATGTAACTCATTTTCACACCATTGATTTCCCTTATTATTTATCTACTTTCCAAAAGAAACGCTCTGGGAGAAAAATTGGCTATGTGCATTTTTTGCCTGATACGCTTGAGGGGAGTTTAAAGATTCCATTTTTCCTAAAAGGAATTGTCAAACGCTATGTTTTTTCCTTTTACAACCGAATGGAACACTTGGTGGTGGTCAATCCCATGTTTATCGAGGATTTAGTGGCTGCTGGTATTCCGCGTGAAAAAGTAACTTATATTCCAAATTTTGTAAACAAAGATAAATGGCATGCATTACCAGCTGAGCAAGTTGCACAACTCCGGAAGGAAATGGATCTCGCGGAAGATCAGTTTGTCGTAATCGGTGCGGGTCAGGTTCAGAAACGTAAAGGGATTGATGACTTTATCCGTCTTGCTGAGGAATTGCCAGAAATTACCTTTATCTGGGCAGGTGGTTTTTCATTTGGTGGGATGACAGATGGTTATGAACGCTACAAGAAGATAATGGACAATCCACCTGAAAATCTTATTTTTCCTGGAATTGTGTCACCCGAACGGATGCGGGAACTTTATGCTATGGCGGATCTGTTCTTGCTACCAAGTTATAATGAATTATTCCCTATGACCATCTTAGAGGCCGCTAGTTGCGAGGCTCCGATTATGTTAAGAGATTTGGATCTATATAAGGTTATTCTTGATGGGAATTATCGTGCTACAAGTGATGTTTCCGAGATGAGAGAAGCAATCCTAGAATACAAGAATGATTCTGAAGCCTTAAAAGACTTGAAAGAAAAAGCTTGCGAGATCTCCAAAGAGTACTCTGAGGAGCATTTGTTGGAAATCTGGTTAAAATTTTATCGAGAACAGGCTGCTTTGGGCAAAAAGTGAGGTAATTTATGCGAATTGGTTTATTTACAGATACCTATTTCCCTCAGGTTTCCGGGGTCGCGACTAGTATTCGGACTTTGAAAACTGAGCTTGAAAAGCAGGGGCATGCAGTTTTTATCTTTACAACAACAGATAAAGATGTGAACCGCTACGAGGATTGGCAAATTATTCGCATTCCGAGTGTCCCTTTCTTTGCGTTTAAGGATCGACGATTTGCCTACCGAGGTTTTACAAAGGCGCTTGAAATTGCCAAGCAGTATCAACTCGATATTATTCATACCCAGACAGAATTTTCTCTTGGTTTGTTAGGAATTTGGATTGCGAGAGAATTGAAAATTCCAGTTATTCATACCTACCATACCCAGTATGAAGACTATGTGCATTACATTGCTAAGGGCATGCTAATTCGTCCGAGTATGGTAAAATATTTGGTGCGTGGCTTCCTTCATGATGTAGATGGCGTGATTTGCCCTAGTGAGATTGTTCGTGACCTTTTATCGAAATACAAAGTTAAGGTTGAAAAGCGTGTCATCCCAACTGGAATTGAGTTGGCTAAGTTTGAACGACCTGAGATTAAGGAAGAGAATTTAGCTTCCCTTCGATCTAAACTTGGAATAAAAGAAGACGAGAAAATGTTACTGAGTCTTTCTCGTATCTCCTATGAGAAGAATATCCAAGCGGTCCTAACCGCCTTCGCGCAGGTTTTGAAAGAAGAAGACAAGGTGAAACTGGTTGTTGCTGGTGACGGTCCTTATCTGGACAGTCTGAAAGAACAAGCCGTCCAGTTGCAAATTCAAGATCAGGTGATTTTTACTGGTATGATCGCCCCAAGTGAAACAGCCTTGTACTATAAGTCGGCAGACTTCTTTATCTCTGCATCCACTAGTGAAACCCAAGGGTTGACTTATCTAGAGAGTCTAGCTAGTGGAACGCCTGTCATCGCTCATGGCAATCCTTATCTGGATAATCTGATCAGTGATAGGATGTTTGGAACCCTCTACTATGGAGAACAGGACCTTGCAGGTGCCATCCTGGAGGCTTTGATTGCCACTCCAGATATGGATGAGCAAAAGTTGGCTGACAAGTTGTATGAGATTTCGGCTGAAAATTTTGGGAAACGAGTTCATGAGTTTTACCTTGATGCCATTATTTCAAATAATTTTGAACAAGAGTTACATGATGGACAACCTGTCACTCAGCGCTTCTTAAAAACGATTCTCTATCTACCACAACAGGCTGTTACAAGCCCAGTAAAAGAATCCAAGCGTATTTTAAGAGCGTCTCGAAAACAATTGTCTAGCATCAGAGATTATTGGAGAGACGAATTCAAATAATAGAATAAGAGGAAGAAAAAATGAAAAAATTAATGAGAAGCGGGAAAGATCAAAAAATTGGTGGAGTATGCGCAGGAGTTGCTCATTATTTTGATATCGATCCAACAATTGTTCGTGTCATTTGGGCTGTTCTTGCATTTTGTTATGGGACAGGAGTCCTTGCTTATATCATTTTATGGTTGATTGCACCAGTTTCAACAGAATATTAAATTAGAATTATATAGAAAGAGGAGAAGTTATGGCTTTTGGAGATAACGGAAAACGTAAAAAAACTTTGTTTGAAAAGGTGACGCTTGTTGTCGTGCTCATCATGTTGTTTGTAACCCTTGCTGGTATCTTTGCAACTGCGCTTGGAGCTTTTAGTAGATTTTAAGCAAGCTACGAGGATAGAAACAATAACTAATGACTGGGTTCTCCCCAGCCTTTTTAAAGTGAGAAGAAAATATGAGTATGTTTTTAGATACAGCCAAGATTAAGGTCAAGGCTGGTAATGGTGGCGACGGCATGGTTGCCTTTCGCCGTGAAAAATATGTCCCTAATGGCGGTCCTTGGGGTGGTGATGGTGGACGTGGAGGTAATGTTGTTTTCGTGGTAGACGAAGGCTTACGTACCTTGATGGATTTCCGTTATAACCGTCATTTCAAGGCTGATTCTGGTGAAAAAGGGATGACCAAAGGAATGCACGGACGTGGTGCAGAAGATCTTCGTGTTCGCGTACCACAGGGGACTACTGTACGTGATGCGGAAACAGGAAAAGTCATTACAGACTTGATTGAACATGGTCAGGAATTTATCGTGGCTCATGGCGGTCGAGGTGGTCGTGGAAATATCCGTTTTGCCACTCCCAAAAATCCTGCACCTGAAATCTCTGAGAATGGAGAGCCGGGTCAGGAACGTGAGTTGCAACTGGAATTGAAGATTCTAGCAGATGTTGGTCTAGTTGGTTTTCCATCAGTTGGGAAGTCAACTTTACTCAGTGTCATCACTTCAGCTAAACCTAAAATCGGTGCTTACCACTTTACGACCATTGTCCCTAATCTAGGTATGGTTCGTACGCAGTCAGGTGAATCTTTTGCAGTAGCAGATCTTCCAGGTTTGATTGAAGGGGCTAGTCAAGGGGTTGGTCTTGGAACCCAGTTTCTCCGTCATATTGAACGTACACGAGTTATCCTCCATGTCATCGATATGTCAGCTAGCGAAGGACGTGATCCTTATGAGGATTACCTTGCTATCAATAAGGAATTAGAATCCTATAACCTTCGTCTCATGGAACGTCCACAGATTATCGTGGCCAACAAGATGGATATGCCTGAAAGTCAGGAAAATCTTAAAACTTTCAAGGAAAAGTTAGCAGCAAACTACGACGAGTTTGAGGAACTTCCAGCCATCTTCCCAATTTCTGGATTGACCAAGCAAGGCTTGGCGACTCTTTTGGACGCGACAGCCGAGTTGTTAGACAAGACTCCAGAATTCCCAATTTATGATGAATCCGATATGGAAGAAGAGGCTTACTATGGCTTTGACGAGGAAGAAAAAGCCTTTGAGATTAGTCGTGATGATGATGCGACATGGGTACTTTCTGGTGAAAAACTCATGAAACTCTTTAACATGACCAACTTTGACCGTGACGAATCGGTCATGAAGTTTGCCCGTCAGCTTCGTGGTATGGGGGTTGATGAAGCCCTTCGTGCGCGTGGAGCCAAAGATGGCGATTTGGTCCGAATTGGTAAATTTGAATTTGAATTTGTAGACTAGGAGATTGATATGGGAGATAAACCGATATCATTCCGAGATGCAGATGGCAATTTTGTTTCTGCAGCAGATGTATGGAATGAAAAGAAACTAGAAGAATTATTTAATCGTCTCAATCCTAAACGTGCTCTTCGATTGGCACGTACAAAGAAAGAAGAAACACAGTCAAAGAAATAAAAAATTCCCGTGATCTTTTGATCACGGGATTTGCTTTATTCACTAAAGAAAAATGGTGGTGCATATTTTTTAAGACTTTCAAAACAAGCTTGCGCTTTTGTAGCATCTTCACAGATAATCATGCAGACGTCATCTCCACAAAGGGTTGCAACGATATCTGGAAAGGCCAAGGAATCAATTACAGATCCAAACGATTGGGCTAAACCGGGTAAAGTTTTCAAAATAACCTGGTGTTGCACAGGACGCAGCATAACAAGAGCATCTTCCATATAGTTTTCAAGGCGTTTTTCCCATTTGGAGATAGAGCCTGTATTTAGCACATAATAAGAATTATCCTCTTCGCGCACTTTTGAAAGGTTCATGGTTTTGATATCGCGTGATAAGGTAGCCTGTGTAACTTGGATATCATTTTCCGCTAACAAGGCTTGTAATTCAGCTTGAGTGTGGATTTTGTTTTTTGAAACGAGGGCGCGGATAAGTTGGTGTCTGTGTTCTGATTTGTTCATAAAGTAAGTACTCCTTTTACAAGGTACAGTAGCGTGGACTGAACGAAAATGTCAGTCGGGTGGTAGGCGGTATTGTCACGTATGATGATTTCAAAGTCAGTAGGATAAAGAACTAGATGGAGAGATTCTCCTTCTTATAACTTGTCACTAGTTGCGTGCAGATAAACTGGGTAGCAATCCGTTCATCTACATTGATGTTCTTTAATGACAGTGAATCATTCAATTTGGGTAGCTTTTTGTCACGGCGTTTTGTGAATTCACTCTAAATGTAATTCACAGAGATTTCCAACATGTGGTCTAGTAGCGTGTATGATAAATGGTTACACATGTTGGTTGGAGGGAGTATCTTTTGTCCAAGTTCTATCTAGGGCTTTTAAAATGCTTTCAGATGAACTGGATTTGATACAAAGTTTATGTTTGATTCGACTGTTCAAGTGGAAAACTTTGGTTATAGGAAGTTCAATGGTCAAATTCATTGACTTTTCCTTTGAATATTTCCATATTGAAAGTCTGGTAGATTATACCTTTTGACAAGGTAGGATAAGACTAGACTGTGCTAAATCAACAGTCAATTGATAGTCTGTATTATCTCGAATTGTAATCTCAAAGTCTGTTGTGTAGAGAACCAAACGGAGAGTATCTCCTTTTTTAAGTTTGTAGATAGTTGGTTGAAGCTCTAGCTTGAAGTCCATCCATTCATTTGGTTGGATTTCTTCAATCGTCAGGAGATTGGTTCGATTTTGAAGATTAAGGTAGCCTTTGGTGATGACACGTTGGGCACTTGGGTTGAATGGTAGCTCACAGAGATTTTCTAACATGTGGTAACGACCATTATCAATGGTTCTAGCACTTAAAACAGCTGGATAAGGCTGCAGATATTTCTTTTGTCCAAGTTCTAACAGTTGGGCTGATAATAAGCCCTTGTTCGTACTTGATTTGACACGAAGTTTCAGCTCCACTCGCCCATTTAAGTGAATGTCTTGACTCACTGGAAGGTCAATGGTGATCTGATTGGCTTTTCCTTGATATAGTTCAGTGTTGAAGGTCTGGTAAGTTTTTCCATAACGATCAAAATCTTTTTGATCATACTGGTTTTGAATCACTTTTTCTTCAGTTCCAAGAGAGAAGCTATGCAGTTCCTCCTGTTTGCCAAAGTTATCAAGACCTTGCCATCTTTGCGGTGCGATATTGTCCTGCCAGATGACAGTCGGAAGTTGATAGCCTGAGTCAAGTCCTAGCAATTTCATACTTAACAAGGCATTCATGGACTCGCGGAAGTCGATTGACTGCCAGTTGTTCATATAAACATGGGCACCATGATGGAAAAAGAGGTGCTTATTGATATGGCTAGGAAGGGCATGAAACATCTGGTAAACATGAAGCGGTTTGACGTTCCAATCCTGGGAACCATGCGTAAAGACGACCTCAGCTTGAACCTTGTGAGCATTGAGCAGATAGTTGCGGTCATGCCAAAACTGATTGTAGTCACCAGTCTTGCGATCGAGTTTCTCTTTAACCTTTTCTAAGTCTGCTTGATGAGCTTCATTGCCACGAATATAGTCACCAGCTTGGAGGTTGCGGGAGTAGGTCAATTCAGCAAGTGAGTCAAAATCCTCACCTGGGTAACCACCTGGACTGGTCACTAGACCATTTTCCCGATAGTAGTTGTACCAAGAGGAAATACCTGCTTCAGCGATGATGACTTCTAAGCCATCAACACCAGTGGTGGCGAGACCATTGGACATGGTACCTAGATAGGAAATACCTGTTGTTGCGACTTTGCCGTTTGACCAGTCAGCCTTGATTTGGCGCTTGCGCGTGTGGTCCGTGAAAGCACGACAACGACCATTAAGCCAATCAATGACATTTTTATAAGCTTCAATCTGCTGGTAGTCACCATTGGTCATGAGACCTTGAGAATCTTTGGTTCCAACACCTGATACATAGAGATTGGCAAATCCACGTGGGAGGAAGTAGTCATTGAGTGTATATGAGCTATTGATATGAGATAGCTTTTCTTCAGCTTCTGAGACGACTTCTGCTTGACCATGAGGTTCGACTAAATTCAGCTTAGGTTCTTCAAGTTCAATGGTGTGGGGCGGTTTGACCTCAAGCTCTCCCTCCATTTTGTAGAGAGCCTTGTCACTGGCTTTGTCGTTAGTCCCTTGGTGATAAGGGCTGGCAGTCATAAGAGCAGGTACTTGACCATCGTAACGTGGGCGGATAACGCTGACTTTGACTAAATCAGGGAGTCCATCTTTATCAGTATCCACACGGCTCTCGACATACACGACTTCACGAATGACATCATGAGTAGAGAAGGTAGCCAAGCTCTTACCGTTAAAGTAGTGGTAGTGATTGTCTTCTGAAATGAGTCCATCACTAACAAGCTGATCGATGAGCGTATTTCCTTTTTTCGTTCGCGTATTGAGTAACTGATAAAGATTTTCAATGAGATCCCCATAAACAATAGGAAAACCAGTTTCTTTACGAAACTGTTCGGCATCCTCAAAGTCAACAAGATAGCTAAATCCTAAAAGTTGAAAAACTACTGTGTAGAAAATCTCCGCAGTTAACTCACGGTCTGACTGGAAAAAAGTTACTAAATCTGTTTCTTTATCCGCAGCCAAAGTCGACAAGGCATAATCCGTGTCAGAATAAGTGAAAAAACTCCAACGAATGAAGTCTTCAAACTGTCTTTTTAAGGACAGTTGGGGTGACAGCTTTAGACCAAGACCTTCTAATTCTGCAAATCGTTGAGAACTAGTGGTTGGTTGATAGCTGAATTGATTAAAACGCATGTTTCTCTCCTTTGAAAACAGACTGGATTTATTATATCAAAAAAGAGGGAAAAATGGAATAAATAAACTTAAATGAAATAAATTTCTTAAACCAGCATATCTATTTGGTAAGTTATTATAAAATGCTGAATAAATACCATAGAAGTAAGCCTTTTTCTAGAGATTTTTATATGTAAAACTGCATATAACTCCTATCTTTATTATTCTTCGTTTGGTATAAATATATCTAAATTTACATTTAAAACTATTATATAATCTTAATTTTTTATTTTCTTCCTTTGAAAAATGAAGAATTTAACAGTAAGAAGAGAAGAAGTTTGTAACTGATGATATTGAAAAGAAAGTGCAGAGTTGCTTCAATATCCAGCTTAAAATGGTATAATAGTAGTAAAACGAAAGCAAGGAGGAGAAGAAATGATTGCACAGCTCGACACCAAGACTGTTTATAGTTTTATGGAAAGTGTGGTTTCGATTGAAAAATATGTACAAATGGCTAAAGAATACGGCTATTCTCACCTTGCTATCATGGATGTGGATAATCTCTATGGAGCCTATCATTTTCTAGAAGCAACTCGTAAGCATGGCATTCAACCTTTAATTGGTTTAGAAATGACCTTGGTCAAAGATGAGGAGAATCTCTCTCTACGTTTTCTAGCCCTATCCACTAAAGGTTATCAAGAGTTGATGAAGTTATCCACTTTAAAAATGACTGGACGGAAAAATTGGTCTGACTTCACCTCCCACCTCGAAGATGTTGCTATTATTGTTCCCTATTTTAATGGGGTCGAACAGTTGGATTTGGGGGTTGATTATTTTATCGGTGTTAGTCCAGATACTCCTCAAGAAGTCTTTATAAGACCCATTCTTCCACTCTATCAAGTCAACTCTTTTGAAAAAGAAGACCTACAGGTTTTACAAATTTTGTCAGCAGTCAAGGAAAATGTCAGCCTGAGAGAAGTGGATCTACATTCACAACAGGGGATTTTTTTACCTGCCTCAGACCTGGAAGCACGTTTTATGAATCGCTTCCCTCAGGCTCTTGCCAATCTCCAAGGTCTGATAGAAAATGTTAGCTATCAAATCGACCCAAGTTTAAAACTCCCTCGCTTTAATCCTGAAAGACCAGCGGTCGAAGAACTTAGAGAGAGGGCTGAGAAAGGTTTGAGTGACAAGGGGCTAACCTCAGCTATTTATCATGAGCGACTAAATGAAGAATTAGCTGTGATTCATGATATGGGCTTTGACGACTATTTCCTTGTAGTTTGGGATTTGCTCCGTTTTGGACGTTCCCAAGGTTACTATATGGGAATGGGGCGTGGATCTGCTGTAGGTAGTTTGGTCGCCTACTCACTGGATATTACAGGGATTGATCCAGTTGAGAAGAACCTGATTTTCGAGCGCTTTTTAAATCGTGAGCGTTACACCATGCCCGATATCGATATCGACATTCCAGACCTTTATAGACCAGAGTTCATTCGTTATGTTCGTGATCGCTATGGCAGTCAACACGTGGCGCAGATTGTCACTTATTCGACCTTTGGAGCAAAACAGGCAATTCGTGATGTTTTCAAACGCTATGGCGTTCCAGAGTACGAATTAACAAATATTACGAAAAAAATCAGTTTCCGAGATACGCTAACGACGGCCTATGAAAAGAATTTGCAATTTAGACAGGTCATCAATAGCAAGATTGAATATCAAAAAGCTTTTGAGATTGCTCGAAAGATTGAAGGTTATCCTCGTCAGACCTCTATCCATGCGGCAGGAGTCGTTATGAGTGACCAAGATTTGACGGACTATATTCCTCTAAAATATGGTGAGGATATGCTCATCACCCAGTATGATGCTCATGGTGTTGAAGCCAATGGACTTCTAAAAATGGATTTCCTCGGTTTACGTAACCTGACTTTTGTCCAAAAAATGCAGGAATTGCTTGCGGAGTCAGAGGGTGTTCATCTAAAAATCGAAGAGATTGATCTGGAAGACAGTGAAACTTTAGCCCTCTTTGTAGCTGGAAATACCAAAGGTATTTTCCAATTTGAACAACCAGGAGCCATTCGACTCTTGAAACGAGTTCAGCCGCAAGTCTTTGAAGAGGTAGTAGCAACGACATCCCTCAATAGACCGGGGGCAAGTGATTATATTGATAATTTTGTCGCTCGTAAGCATGGTAAAGAAAAGGTGACGGTGTTAGACCCTGCCTTAGAAGACATCCTTTCATCAACCTACGGTATTATGCTCTATCAAGAGCAGGTCATGCAGGTAGCTCAACGCTTTGGAGGATTCAGTCTTGGTAAAGCCGACATTCTCAGACGTGCCATGGGTAAGAAAAATGCCAAAGAGATGCATCTGATGAAGGAAGATTTTATCACAGGAGCTATGAAATTGGGGCATACAGAAGAAAAGGCCAACCAAGTTTTTGCAGTGATGGAAAAGTTTGCAGGCTATGGATTTAACCGATCCCACGCTTATGCCTACTCAGCACTGGCATTCCAACTAGCTTATTTCAAGACACACTATCCTGCTATTTTCTTTCAAGTTATGTTGAACTATTCTAGCAGTGATTACATTGTAGATGCATTGCAGATGGGCTTTGAAGTAGCTCCCTTAGCAATAAACAGCGTTCCCTATCATGATAAGATTTCTCAGAAGAAAATCTATCTTGGTCTAAAAGCCATTAAGGGAATGCCAAGAGATTTGTCTTACTGGATTATTGAAAATCGTCCTTTCTCAAGCATTGAAGATTTCGTCACACGTCTTCCCAAGAATTACAAGAAACTGTCGCTTCTAACGCCTTTGGTTGAACTGGGGCTTTTTGATGAATTTGACAAGAATCGTCAGAAAATCTTAGTGAACCTACCAAACTTATTTGTCTTTGTTGAGGAGTTGGGTGGACTCTTTGCGGATACAAATTATAGTTGGACTGAAGCTGATGATTTTACTGAGGCAGAGAAATTTTACAAAGAGCAGGAACTGATTGGGGTAGGTATCAGTCCCCATCCTCTCCAAACTCTTGCCAAACAAGCCCTATATCCGACCACTCCAATCACTAATCTAACCGAGGGAGCTCAAGCCACTCTCCTAGTTGAAGTGCAAAAGATTAAAGTGATTCGAACCAAGAAAGGCGAGAGTATGGCTTTTCTACAGGTTCATGATAGTAAGTCTCGGATGGATGTAACTGTATTTTCAGACCAATATAGAAAATTTGCTTCCAATTTATCCGAAGGGAAATTTTACTACATCAATGGCAAAGTTCAATCTCGAGATGGTCGTCTGCAAATGATTGCACAAGATTTGAAAGAAGCAGTGGCGGAACGATTCTGGATTCAAGTTAAAAATCATGAAAATGATAAAGAGATTTCAAATATCCTAGAACAATACAAAGGCCCAATCCCTGTCATTATCAGGTATGAAGAGGAAGGAAAAACGGTTGTTTCTACACAACATTATGTAAGAAAAGATTCTGCTCTAGAGGAAAAATTAGAGGGAATTGCTATGAAAACGATTTATCGCTAAAAATACGGAAAATAGAAGAATTTTCGATTTAAATGTGGTATAATCAGTAAGAATGTTAAAAGAAAAAGGAGCATAAACCAAATGAAACGTATTGCTGTTTTGACCAGTGGTGGAGACGCCCCTGGTATGAATGCTGCCATCCGTGCAGTAGTTCGTCAAGCAATCTCAGAAGGAATGGAAGTTTTTGGTATCTATGATGGGTACGCTGGTATGGTTGCCGGTGAAATTTATCCACTTGATGCTGCTTCAGTGGGAGACATCATTTCACGTGGTGGTACTTTCCTTCACTCTGCTCGTTACCCTGAGTTTGCACAACTTGAAGGCCAACTTAAAGGGATTGAGCAATTGAAAAAACACGGTATCGAAGGAGTCGTAGTTATCGGTGGAGACGGTTCTTATCACGGAGCTATGCGCTTGACGGAACATGGATTCCCAGCTATCGGACTTCCAGGAACTATTGATAACGATATCGTAGGGACTGATTTCACAATTGGATTTGATACTGCAGTTACGACTGCTATGGATGCGATTGATAAGATTCGTGATACGTCATCAAGTCACCGTCGTACTTTCGTTGTTGAAGTAATGGGACGTAACGCTGGCGATATCGCTCTTTGGGCAGGTATCGCAACTGGTGCTGACGAAATCATCATCCCTGAAGAAGACTTCAAGATGGAAGATATCGTTGCAAGCATCAAAGCTGGTTATGAATGTGGTAAGAAACACAACATCATCGTTTTGGCTGAGGGAGTTATGTCTGCGAATGAGTTTGGTAAGAAACTCAAGGAAGCTGGAGACACTAGTGACCTTCGTGTAACTGAACTTGGACACATCCAACGTGGTGGTTCACCAACCGCTCGTGACCGTGTATTAGCATCACGCATGGGTGCACACGCTGTTAAACTTCTTAAACAAGGAATCGGTGGTGTTGCTGTCGGTATTCGTAACGAGAAAATGGTTGAAAATCCAATTCTTGGAACAGCAGAAGAGGGAGCTTTGTTTAGCTTAACAGCTGATGGTAAAATTGTCGTTAACAACCCTCACAAAGCTGATCTTGAACTTTCTGACTTGAACAAGAACTTGTCATAATCAACTTTAACTAATCTGGTAAAATGACCATTAAAGGTCGAATTATATAAAGGAGTCACAAAAATCATGAACAAACGTGTAAAAATCGTTGCAACTTTGGGTCCTGCGGTTGAAATCCGTGGTGGTAAAAAATTCGGTGAAGACGGATACTGGGGTGAAAAACTTGACGTTGAAGCTTCAGCTCAAAATATTGCTAAATTGATTGAAGCAGGAGCAAACACTTTCCGTTTCAACTTCTCACACGGTGATCACCAAGAACAAGGTGAGCGTATGGCAACTGTTAAACTTGCTGAGAAACTTGCAGGTAAAAAAGTTGGTTTCCTTCTTGATACTAAAGGGCCTGAAATCCGTACAGAATTGTTTGAAGGTGACGCAAAAGAGTACTCTTACAAAACTGGTGAAAAAATCCGTGTTGCAACTAAACAAGGAATCAAATCAACTCGTGATGTGATTGCTTTGAACGTTGCTGGTGCTCTTGATATCTACGATGATGTTGAAGTTGGTCACCAAGTTTTGGTTGACGATGGTAAATTGGGTCTTCGTGTTTTCGCAAAAGACGATGCAACTCGTGAATTTGAAGTAGTCGTTGAAA
Organism: Streptococcus sp. oral taxon 064; assembly: GCF_001683375.1. GTDB lineage: Bacteria > Bacillota > Bacilli > Lactobacillales > Streptococcaceae > Streptococcus > Streptococcus oralis_S. The sequence goes on from NZ_CP016207.1 coordinate 1,505,317, forward strand.
ATGACGGTATCATTGCTAAGCAGAAAGGTGTAAACATCCCTAACACTAAAATTCCTTTCCCAGCTCTTGCTGAACGTGATAACGATGATATCCGTTTCGGTTTGGAACAAGGTATCAACTTCATCGCGATTTCATTCGTACGTACTGCAAAAGACGTCGACGAAGTTCGTGCAATCTGTGAAGAAACTGGTAATGGTCACGTTCAATTGTTTGCAAAAATCGAAAACCAACAAGGTATCGATAACTTGGATGAAATCATTGAAGCTGCTGACGGTATCATGATCGCCCGTGGTGACATGGGTATCGAAGTACCATTCGAAATGGTTCCAGTTTATCAAAAAATGATCATCACTAAAGTGAACGCAGCAGGTAAAGTTGTTATCACAGCAACAAACATGCTTGAAACAATGACTGAAAAACCACGTGCAACTCGTTCAGAAGTATCAGACGTATTTAACGCTGTTATCGACGGAACTGACGCTACAATGCTTTCAGGTGAGTCTGCAAACGGTAAATACCCACTTGAGTCAGTAACAACAATGGCTACAATTGACAAGAACGCACAAACTCTTCTTAACGAATACGGACGTTTAAACTCAGATACATTCGAACGTAACTCTAAGACAGAAGTTATGGCTTCAGCTGTTAAAGATGCTACTAACTCAATGAACATCAAATTGGTTGTTACTCTTACTAAGACTGGTCACACAGCTCGTTTGATTTCTAAATACCGTCCAAATGCTGATATCTTGGCATTGACATTTGACGAATTAACAGAGCGTGGATTGATGTTGAACTGGGGTGTTATCCCGATGTTGACAGACACTCCATCATCAACTGATGACATGTTTGAAATTGCTGAACGTAAAGCAGTTGAAGCAGGTCTTGTACAATCTGGTGATGATATCGTTATCGTTGCTGGTGTACCAGTTGGAGAAGCTGTTCGTACAAACACAATGCGTATCCGCACAGTACGTTAATCTAACATTAAAACCTATCATTTCAGGCTGAAAAGCTTGAGTGATAGGTCTTTTTTTATCAAAATGAGATGGTATTTAGTAAATAGGAATGGGAAAAAACTGAAAATTATGGTATAATAGAACGAAAAGACCTTTTTAGTAAATTTTGAAAGAGTAAAACATGAGAAAAATTGTCATCAATGGTGGACGTCCATTGCAAGGTGAGATCACCATTAGTGGTGCTAAAAATAGTGTTGTAGCGCTTATTCCAGCTATTATCTTATCAGATGATATTGTCACTTTAGATTGCGTTCCAGATATTTCAGACGTTGCTAGTCTTGTCGAAATCATGGAGATTATGGGGGCGACTGTTAAGCGTTATGAGGATGTCTTGGAGATTGATCCAAGAGGTGTTCAAAACATTCCTATGCCTTATGGCAAGATTAATAGCTTGCGTGCTTCTTATTATTTCTACGGAAGTCTTTTAGGTCGCTTTGGTGAAGCTACAGTTGGCCTTCCTGGCGGATGTGATCTGGGACCTCGTCCAATTGACCTTCACTTAAAAGCCTTTGAAGCCATGGGTGCTAAGGTCAGCTATGAGGGAGATAATATGAATTTATCTGCTCAAGGTAAGGGACTTCATGGCGCAAGTATTTACATGGATACCGTCAGCGTTGGAGCAACGATTAACACGATGATTGCTGCGGTTAAAGCTAAGGGGCGTACTGTCATTGAAAATGCGGCTCGTGAACCGGAAATTATCGATGTTGCTACTCTTTTGAACAACATGGGGGCCCATATTCGTGGTGCAGGAACTGATATTATCATTATTGATGGTGTTGAGAAACTTCATGGAACTCGTCACCAAGTAATCCCAGACCGTATCGAAGCTGGAACCTATATTTCACTTGCTGCAGCGGTAGGAAAAGGAATTCGCATTAACAACGTTCTCTATGAACACTTAGAAGGGTTTATCGCCAAACTAGAGGAAATGGGCGTTCGTATGACGGTCTCAGAAGACAGCATCTTCGTTGAAGAACAGTCCGATTTGAGAGCCATCAATATCAAAACTGCACCCTATCCTGGGTTTGCAACTGATTTGCAACAGCCTATCACGCCACTTTTACTAACTGCCCAAGGTCGTGGAACCATTATTGATACGATTTATGAGAAACGTGTTAACCATGTCTTTGAGTTATCAAAAATGGATGCGGATATTACGACTACAAACGATCACATTATTTACAACGGTGGTCGTAACTTACACGGAGCAAGTGTAAAAGCTACAGACTTGCGAGCTGGTGCTGCACTTGTCATCGCTGGCTTGATGGCTCAAGGCCAGACTGAAATTACGAATATTGAGTTTATCCTTCGTGGCTACTCAGATATTATTGAAAAATTGCGTAGTCTTGGAGCGGATATTACACTCGTTGAAGACTAAGCCGTTGAGGTGATTATGAATATTTGGACCAAATTAGCAATGTTTTCTTTTTTTGAAACGGAGCGCTTGTATTTGCGTCCTTTCTTTTTTAGTGACAGTCAAGCGTTTTTCGAGATTGCTTCAAACCCTGAGAATTTACAGTTTATTTTTCCCAGTCAAGCAAGTTTGGAAGAAAGTCAGTACGCCCTTGCTAACTATTTTATGAAGAATCCTCTGGGTGTTTGGGCAATTTGTCTTCAAGGAGATCAGGAAATGATTGGCTCCATTAAATTTGAAAAAATCGATGAAATCAAAAAAGAAGCAGAAATTGGTTACTTCTTAAAAAAGGATTCTTGGTCACAAGGTTTTATGACAGAAGTGGTTACAAAGCTTTGTCAGCTTTCCTTTGAAGAATTTGGTTTAAAACAATTATCCATCATCACTCATCTGGAGAATCAAGCTAGTCAAAAAGTAGCCTTAAAATCAGGCTTTAGCCTCGTCCGACAGTTTAAGGGAAGCGATCGCTATACACGAAAAATGAGGGACTATCTTGAATTTCGATACATAAAAGGAGAATTCAATGAGTAAACACCAGGAAATTTTGTCCTATCTGGAAGAGTTGCCAATTGGGAAGAGAGTTAGCGTTCGCAGTATTTCCAATCACCTAGGTGTTAGTGACGGAACAGCCTACCGAGCTATCAAAGAAGCTGAAAATCGTGGAATTGTTGAAACTCGGCCACGTAGTGGAACTATACGGGTCAAGTCCCAGAAAGTGGCTATTGAGAGGCTAACCTATGCTGAAATTGCTGAAGTCACCTCATCTGAAGTTTTAGCTGGTCAGGAAGGGTTGGAGAGAGAGTTTAGCAAATTCTCCATTGGGGCTATGACAGAGCAAAATATCCTGTCTTATCTCCATGATGGCGGTCTTTTGATTGTAGGTGACCGTACTCGTATTCAACTTTTAGCCTTGGAAAATGAAAATGCAGTCCTTGTAACAGGTGGTTTTCATGTCCAAGATGATGTTCTTGAGTTGGCTAATAAAAAAGGGATTCCAGTTCTGAGGAGTAAACATGACACTTTTACAGTAGCGACCATGATTAACAAAGCCCTCTCAAATGTTCAAATCAAAACCGATATTCTGACAGTCGAAAAGCTCTATCGTCCCAGTCATGAGTATGGTTTTTTGAGAGAAACGGATACAGTCAAAGACTATCTAGACTTGGTCCGTAAGAACAGAAGTAGCCGTTTCCCAGTTATTAACCAACACCAAGTGGTTGTTGGGGTTGTTACCATGCGTGATGCGGGAGATAAGTCACCCAGCACAACGATTGACAAGGTGATGACGCGGAGCATCTTCGTAACAGGCTTAGCGACTAATATTGCCAATGTCAGTCAACGAATGATTGCAGAAGATTTTGAGATGGTTCCCGTTGTCAGAAGTAACCAAACCCTACTCGGTGTCGTAACACGACGAGATGTCATGGAAAAGATGAGCCGTTCTCAAGTTTCTGCTTTGCCGACTTTCTCAGAGCAAATCGGGCAAAAACTCTCTTATCATCATGATGAAGTCGTCATAACTGTTGAGCCCTTCATGCTGGAGAAAAATGGTGTCCTTGCTAATGGAGTCTTGGCTGAAATCCTCAACCATATGACCCAAGACCTCGTTGTCAATAGCGGACGTAATCTCATCATTGAGCAGATGTTGATTTATTTCTTGCAGGCTGTGCAGATAGATGATACTCTGCGGATTCTGGCTCGGATTATTCACCACACGAGACGCTCAGCTATTATTGATTATGATATTTATCATGGGCATCAGATTGTTTCAAAAGCAAATGTTACGGTTAAAATTAATTAGAATCTAGGAGAAAAAATGATAACTTTAAAATCAGCACGTGAAATCGAAGCCATGGACAAGGCTGGTGATTTCCTAGCAAGTATCCATATTGGCTTACGTGATTTGATTAAGCCAGGCGTGGATATGTGGGAAGTTGAAGAGTACGTTCGTCGACGTTGTAAAGAGGAGAATTTCCTTCCTTTACAGATTGGTGTGGATGGGGCAGTTATGGATTATCCCTATGCCACTTGTTGCTCTCTTAATGACGAAGTAGCTCACGCTTTCCCACGTCATTACATCTTGAAAGATGGCGATTTGCTCAAGGTTGACATGGTACTGGGTGGTCCGATTGCCAAATCCGACCTCAATGTCTCTAAACTTAACTTCAACAATGTTGAACAAATGAAAAAATACACCCAAAGTTATACTGGTGGTTTAGCTGACTCATGTTGGGCTTATGCGGTTGGTACACCGTCTGAAGAAGTGAAAAAACTGATGGACGTAACCAAGGAAGCTATGTATGTAGGAATTGAGCAAGCAGTTGTCGGCAATCGTATCGGTGATATTGGTGCAGCCATTCAAGAATATGCTGAAAGTCGCGGTTACGGTGTCGTACGTGATTTGGTTGGTCATGGTGTTGGTCCAACTATGCACGAAGAGCCAATGGTTCCTAACTACGGTATTGCAGGCCGTGGACTCCGTCTCCGTGAAGGAATGGTGCTGACTATTGAACCCATGATCAATACTGGTGACTGGGAAATCGATACAGATATGAAGACTGGCTGGGCTCATAAGACTATAGATGGCGGCCTGTCTTGCCAATATGAACATCAGTTTGTGATTACTAAAGACGGTCCTGTTATCTTGACTAGTCAAGGTGAAGAAGGAACGTATTAAAATGAAAGGAGCTTAGCTCCTTTTTTTGTGTCAACTTTAGTCAAAATAAATAAGCGTAGCAGACTTCTTACAAATTTATTCTTTTGTAGTAAAATAGGATTAGAATTTTGAGAAAGTAGGTAATTCGTTGGAGTCGATTATATTTCTAGTATCCGTTTTTTTAGCAGGTATCCTGTCCTTCTTTTCACCCTGCATCTTTCCTTTGCTACCTGTCTATGCTGGTATTTTACTGGATGATCAGGGAAATTCGAAAAGCTTTCGCTTTTTTGGAAGAGACGTTGCATGGTCTGGTTTAATTCGAACCTTGTGCTTTATTGCAGGAATCTCCCTCATTTTCTTTATTTTGGGATTTGGAGCTGGATTCCTAGGGCACATGCTCTATGCAGACTGGTTTCGTTATGCTATGGGAATAGTCATTATTCTTTTAGGGTTTCACCAGATGGAAATCTTGCATTTCAATAAACTGGAGATTCAAAAGACAGTCACCTTCAAACAATCAAAGTCGAATCACTATCTGTCAGCCTTTTTACTTGGGATAACCTTTAGTTTTGGTTGGACCCCTTGTATCGGACCCGTTTTAAGTTCGGTCTTGGCTCTGGCGGCTTCAGGTGGTAATGGTGCTTGGCAAGGAGCCGTGTTAACATTAGTATACACATTGGGAATGGCCCTTCCTTTCATTGTTTTGGCCTTGGCTTCGGGCTGGATTATGCCCTATTTTAGTAAATTAAAACCCCATATGATTCTACTAAAGAAAATCGGCGGAGCTTTGATTATTTTGATGGGATTGTTATTAATGCTAGGGCAGTTAAATGCCTTGTCAGGAATTCTTGGATAAAAGGAGAAAAAATGAAAAAAGTTATTTTTGCTGGATTGAGCCTCATGTCTCTATTTTTGTTGATTGCCTGTGGTGAAAAAGAAACCAAACAGACAAGCAGTCCCAAACAGCCTGCTGTACAACAAATCGCAGTCGGTAAGGATGCGCCAGACTTCACCTTGCAGTCTATGGATGGCAAAGAAGTCAAGTTATCAGACTATAAAGGGAAAAAGGTCTATTTAAAATTCTGGGCTTCTTGGTGTGGACCATGTAAAAAAAGCATGCCTGAGTTGATGGAACTAGCTGCCAAACAAGATCGAGACTTTGAAATCTTGAGTGTCATTGCACCTGGTTTACAAGGTGAAAAAACAGTTCAAGACTTTCCAAAATGGTACCAAGAACAAGGCTACAAGGATATTCCAGTTCTATATGATACGCAAGCAACTACCTTCCAAGCCTACCAAATTCGTAGTATTCCAACAGAATACTTGATTGACAGTCAAGGTAAAATCGGAAAAATCCAATTTGGTGCTATTAGCAACGCTGATGCAGAAGCGGCTTTTAAAGAAATGAAATAAAGAAAAAATCGCGATTGTTCGCGATTTTTTTATAGTTTTTCATTGATAAAGCGGATAAATTGATTCCACCAAACCTTCAAAAAGAAGGCTTTTTCTACTTTCTTTTCAGAAACCATTTCAAAAGATGGTTTGTCGGAAGTAAGATAACCTTGGCCAATCAAATCCTGATCATCATAGGTTAGAGTACCAACAACCTTGCCTTCTTTCAATGGAGCCATTTCTGATGTTGATTTCGGTGTGAATTGGAGGGCTGGTGTAGTACCGCTTCCGATGCGTTGGACGATGGAAATATCTGACTTAGCGACAGCTGTCACATTGTCTTCTTTACCATCAAGAACTGTTACTTTACTATCGTTGTATGCTTCACCTTTCTGAACGACAGTTTTTAAGGCAAAGTTTGCAGAAATATAATCTAAAAGTGCAGAAGTTGCGGTAAAACGCGCATAAGGGTTGGTATCTTGTTGATCTGCATTCAAAACAACCGTAATAATACGCATCCCTTTCTCAACAGTTGTTCCAACGAATGAAGCACCAGCTTTATCAGTAGTACCTGTCTTTAGTCCATCGATACCACCACGATAGGCTGGCATTCCCTCCAACATATAGTTGGTTGAGTGGATTTCAAGTCCTGCAAAGGTAGAAGTTGGCTTTTTGGTGATTTCCAAAACTTGAGGATAATCTCGGATGAGGTTACGAGCGACGATTGCAACATCGTAGGCACTCAACTTGTTTTCATCGTCTTTTTTAGAACCAGGATAGATATTATCGCCAAGGGTCTCATTATTTAAACCAGTAGTGTTTACAATAGTTGCATCTTGAATTCCCCATTCAAGAAGTTTAGCCCTCATTTTGTCTACAAAGTCTTTCTCAGAACCAGCAATCTTTTCTGCTAGCGCAATCGCAGCGCTGTTTGCACTGGATACCATTGTAGCCTCTAATAGTTGTTCAACAGTATAATTTCGAGCTTCCATAGGGACGTTACTCGCCTCAGAATTAGTTGTAAGTTTGTAAGGATAGTCCGAAATATCAACAGGTGTAGATAGGCTGATAGTTCCTTGTTCCAGAGCTTCATAGACCAAATAAACTGTAACCAATTTAGTAATAGAAGCAATTTCTACAGGCTGATTTGCATCTTTTTCGTAGAGGATTTTTCCAGTTGTAGCCTCTACAGCAATAGCATGTTTAGCAGCAACATCAAATTCCTGAGCAGAAACAGTAGAAGCTGTTCCAAGAACTAAAAGTGTCATAATAGATAAAATTATTTTTTTCATATTAGCTTTATTTTATCATAAAGAAAAAAAATATTCTCGCTTTTTTACTAAAGCCATCTTATCTTTTTCAGAAATATGGTAAAATAGAGATAAGGAGGATACCTATGTTCCGTAGAAACAAATTATTTTTTTGGACAGCTGAAATTTTATTATTAACACTGATTTTCTATCTTTGGAGAGAAATGGGAGCCATCATTACTCCCTTTGTAACAGTTGTGAATACCATCATGATTCCATTTTTGCTTGGTGGATTTTTTTACTACATTACAAATCCAGTCGTTACTTTCTTAGAAAAGAGATGTAAGATCAATCGTCTAATTGGTGTCTTGGTCACTCTTTGTGCCTTGATTGGTGCTATTGTTGTGGGGGTCGTTTATCTCTTGCCGATTTTGATTAATCAGTTGACCAGCTTGATTATTTCTAGTCAAAACATCTATAGTAGACTACAAGATTTGATCATCGATTTGTCCATGAATCCAATCTTCCAAAATATTGATATTCAACAAACTATTCAACAACTGAATCTCTCCTATGTGGATATCCTCCAGAATATCCTGAATAGCGTCAGCAACAGTTTAGGGAGCGTTCTTTCAGCCTTGTTTAGTACAGTTCTGATTCTCATTATGACCCCTGTATTCTTGATTTATTTCTTGTTGGATGGTCATAAGTTGCTACCAATGTTGGAACGTACCGTCTTAAAACATGACAAACTGAATCTTTCTAGCCTTTTAACCAATCTCAATACAACTATAGCCCGTTATATCAGTGGGATTGCGATTGATGCGGTTATTATTGGATGTTTAGCCTATATTGGCTATAGCGTTATCGGATTAAAGTACGCCCTAGTTTTTGCTATTTTCTCTGGAATCGCAAATTTAATTCCTTATGTTGGTCCAAGTATTGGCTTAATTCCAATGGTGATTGCCAATGTGTTCACGGATCCTCATCGTATGTTGATTGCGGTTGCTTATATGCTTATTATTCAGCAGATTGACGGAAATGTTCTCTATCCACGCATCGTGGGAGGGGTTATGAAAGTGCATCCGATTACGATTTTGGTGCTCCTTTTACTGTCAAGTAATATCTACGGTGTCATAGGGATGGTCGTAGCAGTACCTACTTACTCCATTTTTAAGGAAATTACTAAGTTCCTAGCGAAATTATATGAAAATCATAAAGAAGCTAAGGAACTGGAAAAAACAGAATCAAATTAAAATCAGGGAAACCTGATTTTTTTGATGAAAAGACTATCTCCCAAACAAAATAAGTTTAAATTCATATTGCCATAAAGAAGCAGAAGAACAGGATTTGATAAGATTTAGATTAATTCACAAAATATGTGTAAAACACTTGCAATTTAGCAGAAATTTGATAAAATAGTAAGGAAAGTTAGACTGTATTGCCTACTGTCTATCTATAAAATATATTTTATTGGAGGCTTTTACTCAAATGGCAAAAGAAAAATACGATCGTAGTAAACCACACGTTAACATTGGTACTATCGGACACGTTGACCACGGTAAAACTACTTTGACTGCAGCTATCACAACTGTATTGGCACGTCGCTTGCCTTCAGCAGTTAACCAACCAAAAGACTATGCGTCTATCGATGCTGCTCCAGAAGAACGCGAACGCGGTATCACTATCAACACTGCGCACGTTGAGTACGAAACTGAAAAACGTCACTACGCTCACATCGACGCTCCAGGACACGCGGACTACGTTAAAAACATGATCACTGGTGCCGCTCAAATGGACGGAGCTATCCTTGTAGTAGCTTCAACTGACGGACCAATGCCACAAACTCGTGAGCACATCCTTCTTTCACGTCAGGTTGGTGTTAAACACCTTATCGTCTTCATGAACAAAATTGACTTGGTAGACGACGAAGAATTGCTTGAATTGGTTGAAATGGAAATCCGTGACCTCTTGTCAGAATACGACTTCCCAGGTGACGATCTTCCAGTTATCCAAGGTTCAGCTCTTAAAGCTCTTGAAGGTGACTCTAAATACGAAGACATCATCATGGAATTGATGAACACTGTTGATGAGTACATCCCAGAACCAGAACGTGACACTGAAAAACCATTGCTTCTTCCAGTCGAAGACGTATTCTCAATCACTGGACGTGGTACAGTTGCTTCAGGACGTATCGACCGTGGTACTGTTCGTGTCAACGACGAAATCGAAATCGTTGGTATCAAAGAAGAAACTCAAAAAGCAGTTGTTACTGGTGTTGAAATGTTCCGTAAACAACTTGACGAAGGTCTTGCAGGAGATAACGTAGGTGTCCTTCTTCGTGGTGTTCAACGTGACGAAATCGAACGTGGACAAGTTATCGCTAAACCAGGTTCAATCAACCCACACACTAAATTCAAAGGTGAAGTCTACATCCTTACTAAAGAAGAAGGTGGACGTCACACTCCATTCTTCAACAACTACCGTCCACAATTCTACTTCCGTACTACTGACGTTACAGGTTCAATCGAACTTCCAGCAGGTACTGAAATGGTAATGCCTGGTGATAACGTGACTATCGACGTTGAGTTGATCCACCCAATCGCCGTAGAACAAGGTACTACATTCTCTATCCGTGAGGGTGGACGTACTGTTGGTTCAGGTATGGTTACAGAAATCGAAGCTTAATTCGATTAAGTTCCCAGAAGAACAATTATTTAAGTCAGACACTAAAAGAATCTTGCCTTGCAAGGTTCTTTTTTTCTTATTCTTACTCTATTTGAAGTGCTTCTACTCTAGCAGTATAATCGTTTTTTTGGTATAATAAAAGTTATGGAAATCGAAAAAACCAATCGTATGAACGCCCTTTTTGAATTTTATGCGGCGCTTTTGACAGACAAGCAGATGAACTATATTGAACTTTATTATGCTGATGATTATAGTCTTGCTGAGATTGCTGAGGAGTTCGGTGTCAGTCGTCAGGCTGTCTATGACAATATCAAGCGTACGGAAAAGATTCTAGAAGATTATGAGATGAAACTGCACATGTATTCGGACTACATTGTCCGCAGTCAGATTTTTGACCAGATCTTGGAGCGTTATCCCAAGGATGACTTTCTGCAGGAGCAGATAGAAATTTTAACAAGTATTGATAATAGAGAATAAGAGGAAGAAAAATGGCATTTGAAAGTTTAACAGAACGTTTACAGAACGTCTTTAAAAATCTACGTAAAAAAGGAAAAATATCTGAGGCTGATGTCCAGGAAGCAACCAAAGAGATTCGTTTGGCCTTGCTTGAAGCCGACGTTGCTTTGCCTGTTGTAAAGGACTTTATCAAGAAGGTTCGTGAACGTGCAGTCGGACACGAGGTCATTGATACCCTCAATCCTGCCCAACAGATTATCAAAATCGTTGATGAGGAATTGACAGCTGTTTTAGGTTCCGATACGGCAGAAATTATCAAGTCACCAAAAATTCCAACCATTATCATGATGGTCGGTTTGCAAGGGGCTGGTAAAACGACTTTTGCTGGTAAGCTGGCTAATAAACTCAAGAAGGAAGAAAATGCTCGTCCTTTGATGATTGCGGCGGATATTTATCGTCCAGCAGCCATCGATCAGCTGAAAACGCTTGGACAACAAATTGATGTTCCTGTTTTTGCACTTGGAACAGAAGTACCAGCTGTTGAGATTGTTCGCCAAGGTTTGGAGCAAGCACAGGCCAATCACAACGACTATGTCTTGATTGATACGGCAGGTCGATTGCAGATTGATGAGCTCTTGATGAACGAGCTTCGTGACGTTAAGGCCTTAGCCCAACCAAACGAAATCCTCCTTGTCATTGATGCCATGATCGGTCAGGAAGCGGCTAATGTTGCCCGTGAGTTTAATGCTCAGTTGGAAGTAACTGGTGTCATCCTTACCAAGATTGATGGGGATACTCGTGGTGGTGCGGCTTTGTCTGTTCGTCACATCACTGGAAAACCTATCAAGTTCACTGGTACGGGTGAAAAGATTACAGATATTGAAACCTTCCACCCAGACCGTATGTCAAGCCGTATCCTTGGTATGGGGGATATGCTCACTTTGATTGAGAAAGCTTCTCAGGAATATGATGAGCAAAAAGCCCTTGAAATGGCTGAAAAAATGCGCGAAAACACCTTTGATTTCAATGATTTCATTGATCAATTGGATCAGGTGCAAAACATGGGGCCGATGGAAGACTTGCTCAAGATGATTCCAGGGATGGCTAACAATCCAGCTCTTCAAAATATGAAGGTGGATGAGCGCCAGATTGCGCGCAAACGTGCCATCGTATCTTCCATGACACCTGAAGAACGTGAAAATCCTGATCTGTTAAATCCAAGTCGTCGCCGTCGTATCGCTGCTGGTTCTGGTAATACCTTTGTCGAAGTCAATAAATTTATCAAGGACTTTAACCAGGCTAAACAGCTCATGCAAGGTGTCATGTCTGGAGATATGAATAAAATGATGAAGCAAATGGGAATCAATCCCAATAACCTTCCTAAAAATATGCCAAATATGGGAGGAATGGATATGTCTGCCCTTGAAGGCATGATGGGACAGGGTGGCATGCCGGATATGTCAGCTCTCGGAGGAGCAGGAATGCCAGATATGAGCCAGATGTTTGGTGGTGGACTAAAAGGTAAAATCGGTGAATTTGCCATGAAACAGTCTATGAAACGCATGGCCAACAAAATGAAAAAAGCGAAGAAAAAACGCAAATAAAAAAGGGAAGCAGAAGTGCTTACCTAAAAAAGAACTCTGAATCCGATTCAGAGTTCTTTTGTGTTTGATTGGTTTATTCCCACTCAACGACTAAATAAGGTCGTCAAATCGTTTATATAACAGTGTTTTTAGCGTGTGTTTATGATTTTGGAGACAGTTTTGGAGACTCTCTCAGTATTGCTTGATTTCCATTGAAATTAACTTTTGTATTTTTAGCGTGTTGTATATTGATTAATCCAGTCATTTCATTAGCCAGTTCCTTATCAACTCCTGACCACATATGAGCATAGTGCTTCAAAATGATCTCTGGACTTGAGTGTCCTAGTCGTTTTGAAACGATCAGCACCGATGCGTTAAGCTCGTTAATAAGGTAGGATGCGTGAGAATGTCGTAAACCTTTTGCTTGAATCAATGGGACATTTGCTAATTTGGCATAACGCTTAATGATTCTTGAAATGGTTGATTTAAGCATAGGGTTACCATCGTAACTTAAAACAAAATTTACTTTTCCAAGTTCAGATTGACGTTCTTTCCATGCTTTCAAGATTTGGATGGTATCATCATCTAAAGTAACGATACGGAGACCAGCATCTGTTTTAGTGTGGTTCTGTCTTTGCCAATTATTCTTATTAGTCATAATCAGCATATGAGCCACTCTGAGCTCTTTTTTCTCAAAATCAATATCGTTCCACCAGATTGCTGTTCCTTCGTTCACACGCACCCCGGTACAGAAGTAGAGCCACAGCATAACAAAGCATAAATGCTCATAGAAATCAGAAATGCAGATATTGCTAATAACTTCTTCAAAGTCGTTTTTTGTCCAATACTCAGCGATACTTTTCCCTTTTGGAATAGATTTTACTTTCATTGAAACATTCTTCTGTAGATATTGCATATCAACAGCAAAATCCAATGACTTTCTAAAAGTTCCAAAAGTAAGACCTGCATAGGCTTGCGAATAATTACCACCATTTTTAGCTAATAGCCATGTTCTAAAGTTCTGAACTTCACGAACAGTTATGTCTTTGAGTTTTTTCTTCCCAAATCGATTGAAAACAATTTTTAAGGACGGCTGACGTGTTGCATAAGTATGTTCGCTTACTTCTGACTGATAGTAAGGTAAATAAACTGTATTCATGAACTGCTCATAAGTCATATCGTAATTAGAGTATCCATCTGACTGAAGATAGTCATTTTTGACCCTAATCGCTTCTGTATAGGCTTCTTTTGCAGTAGTGAATTTTTTACCATTTGAGTCTTTACGAGACTTTTTCTTGATACGTTTACCAGTGATTTTATCGTTACCTAGGCTAACTTCATAGTAGAATTGACCTTTATCATCAATATACACATCTTGGAAGTTTGTTTTAGCCATAAATTACCTACTTTCTATTCGTTCAGTAACTTAAAGCCAAGAATCTCCTCAACAGCTTCGATTGGAACAGTTCCTAATCGTCTATTGTTGTAAATGGTATACCCTTGTTGTACCATATTCAACTTAGTTTGTCTAATAATTTGTTGAGCTGTAGCTTTTGCGTAGCCTAGTTTAACCAAATCATCAGAAGTAATAGTCAACAGATTTTTACTATTCATTTTCTTCCTCCTTCTTGATATTGTTACGCTGAGGATTGCAACGCCGAGAATCAAGATACTTAGCAAAGAAGTAGGTACGTTCAATGATGAGCCCAAGAAGGGGAGTATGATTCGCACGTGCATACCATACTAGCTCTTCAAACTCAGTGAAGTCATTCTGTTCAATGATATCCACCACCTCTTGCATGAAGTCATCTGAGTTCATCTCTACAAGGAACTTATCAAGGTTAAATCCACAGCCTACCTCAATATCATTCAGATCATATTGCGTTTTATCCTTATTCTCAGCGTGGGTAAAGTAGTCAAAGAGTCCTTTTGGAGATTGGACAACTTCCACGTGAGAAGGGCCGTTCAGCTTATCTTTGATTAGTTCAGATACTTGTTTGTAGCTCTTGAGTGAATCGAAGAAGAATGCTCTGTGTTTGTGAGCCTTTTTCAATTCTCCTGTTTGGCGATTGATGTCTTTATCGTGCCACGGGCTCAAGATAAAGGGAATATGCAATTCTTCAAGAATTACAAGATAGTCTGCAGGGGCGCTCTCTTTGTAGAATAAGAATGTCCACTTGCTAGAACGTTGTTCTTTTGCCATTTTTCACCTCATTTCTGTGATTACTGATTATTGGATAAATGGGGGGGCGTAGTAACCCCCATTTATCTTGGTCAATAGAAAAGAAGGGAGCTATTTGGCTACTGCTAAACGCAAGCCATAGCCCCCTCTTTTACCGTTTTTTACCAACTAACCAAAGGTTATTGCGACCCCGATTAGGTGCAGAGAAGTAGTAGTCAGGATGCTGACTAGATACTTCCTCTTTTAGTTGGGAAGTCATATCACTCAAGACTTTTTGCCCCTGCTGGTCTCTTGGGACTTTAATGAATACTCTGACTTCATCTTTTTGGATGTCTACAACACTCTTACGAGCACAACGATTGAAGCTGCCGTTGATTGGGTTGTGGGTTGTAATGGTTTGGTTATCTATTTTTGTGACTTTCTCTGATTTTTCACGTTGTGTCAGGAAATTACGGAGCTTGAAAGTGTGGTAGATGGATTTGAAATAGTTGAAAAGATTATCAAATCGAACACGATTCATGATTTCAAGCGTAACGGATGCAAACAATGCACCTAGTAAGTAGCTCATAACCGTATAAGAGTATTGGCTTCCCATTGTTAGATAGCTACTGACTTGCGAAAGGTCAAGGGCGATAGGAAGCGTTAGGGCAATAGTGCTCGCTAGAAAGTCTAATGACCATCCAAGAAATCCTGTTATAAGTGAAAAGAGAATCAAGTAGATGTTGAGGTTGTAAGTCCTCATGAAGAATGATTTTTTTATCATTAGAGAATACCTTCCGTTGTGTAGTATGTAGGACAAAGTAGTGGGAGTACCTGATAGGGATGCTCATTGTCAATGACCTGTATCAAGCCAGTGCCGTGTCCAGTCGGAATAACAATACCTTCAGGATTTAGGTCAGGGAACAAAAATTGAACAGATTTGCTATTTATATTTCCAATCTGAATTAGAACATTAAGCTGTTCCCGTACTGATACTGGAATCGTGGTGTGGTCAAATCGCTGGCTTACTAAGAGCAAGTGAATTTTTGTAGCCCGTCCAAGTAGAGCAATTTGTGACAAAAGAGAGAAAAAAGATTCCTTGATTGCCTTATTGACTCCCTCTGAAAGAGCCAGTACCTCGTCTATGACAATTGTGAGATGTGCGAATTCATGACGGGGATTGTCATATAGAATTGCTTGACGTTGTTGAATCAGATTTAGGCATTGACTTAAACTCTCATTGACCTCTGAAACGAAATCAGACTTAGAACGGTTCTCCACGGGATGAATGACTGCTATTTTGTGTTCGCGAGCCCAACGACTTGGGGAATCAAACTTAGGGTCTACGATGATGAGGTCGCTCTGATTTTTGAGAACGGAGAGCAGGTAGGTAAGGGCATAACTTTTCCCTGAGCCCGAGTTTCCACAGATAGCCATGTGGTTCACCTTATCAAGATTGAGAGTAAAATTTTCCATAATTGGAATCTGATTCTTTGGTAGGTTGGATGTGTATTTGTCAAGGTCAGGGATGACCAAACGTTTTGAGATACCCACCTTCCAAGGGAAGAAGAGTCCACGCTGAACATGAATGTCATCTGTCTTGAGAGGGATAAAGTAAGTGGCATTCTGTTTCAGAAGTGTATAGTGAAGGTACAAGGAAGCGTTAGCAATCAAGAATATTTTGTTATAGAGTTCATCATCTAGGATGTAGGTACAAGGAAGCCTAGGGATGAAGATGAAGCCACCCTCTTGAATGACAATATTGAAGCTATTGGTGTAGCTTGTTTCCCCCTGCATCAGAGCCCCAAGAGCCATGTTGAGGCTCTGGAGCAAGTAAGATTGCAGGACAGTATCTGCTTTAGTTGCCATTATTTGACCTCCTTGATACCGTCAGCTTTGAAGTAGACATTGTAGCGAACCTCAACGGCTTGGAGATTTTCAAATTCAATCAAGCTTAGAAATTCAGGAAGTTTGACCTTGTCTTCAAATTTTACTTGGAAAGGTTCAAGCCCTTCTTGAACAAAGGTTGCCTTGTAGGCGATAATCTCACCGGTTGGCTTTCCATCTTCAAAGAGTTGTTGGGGTTCAAGCTCAGTGCTTAAACTGTGAATCGGTTTAGTAGGAATGACATATTCCGTTGCAGTTGTGGCTGAGTAGCCATCTTTCTTGTGTTTGGTTTTAATTGCCATGGGTTTTATCCTCCTTTATGGCTTAATTGTTTTGTTAGGGGGACGTGCTCAGTTTGAATCGTGAGCTGGACTGTCTTAGCTAAGTACATATCTATGATAGACGTTTTAGACTTTTCTTGATTTCAAGATTTTTGAAAGTGTAGCACTCAAAGTTGTGCTACGAGTGAGACGAATTCGATTAACCATTCAACTAGGCTATCAGCAATTTGGTAAGATGTTTCTTCCTTTGGAAAATCAGGGAAGAAATCATATAATTCAGTTGCCAAGGTTGAGAGATTTTGTTGAATACCTTTCTTTTTGGATTTGAAAAGATGCTTTGTGGAATCGTGTCCTTCAGAAAGAATAAGTTCTGTCAATTGAGTAATGAGAAACTTGCAAAAGTCAATACTAGGGAAGAAAACACTCTTTACATTAGGAAGATTTAGTGTTTCTTGCAAGGCATCTACAGTGTCTAAGGTAATATTTCGTTTACCTCTTAGGATTTGACTAACGGCAGGAGCAGAGATTTCTATAGGTTCATCAAAATTATAATAAAAGATACTGTTCTGAGCTTTACCTTGCTCAATCAATTCTTGTTTGATAGCTTGACCAAGTAATTCACAATAGAGAGTTTTAACTTTAGCTTTTAGCATAAGTTGTCCTTTCCTGTCCTCAGACGGAAAGAAACAAATGAGCAATTACAGTTACCGAGTAGATGCAAGAATGGCACAAAAAAGAAACGGTGAAACAGTAATATGCAAAACTAAACCTTTACCGCATAGTAATCATATTGTTTCGATCCGTCCTTTGCTGGCCAGCTTTTGGACTTTTTATTTTTTGAGATATAAATATCCCTGATATTATTATAAAGTCAAAAAACGTGGTATAATTTAGACATAAATAATTTATTTTAATGAAAGAAATACCAGGTTTTGTATGAAGTTCAAGAATACTAAGAAATACTTGCTCGATATTGCTTCCCTTCGGTTAGATTGTAAAGTGAGAGAGATAAATAGAGAACGTAAAGAAGTATCTTCTCGGGAATACTATTGGGAACATGGTAAAAAGAAAAAACAGAATCCAAAATATAGCAAGTTGTCAAATGAAGAAATATATTCAAAAAATGCCCCTTTAATTGGACAAATTCGAGGAGGAAAAATAAATAAAAAAAATCCTCATTTATTTACCAATTCAGCAGTTAGGGCAATTTACAATAATTGTAAAATTAGTCCAACCGATACCGGCTTTGGATTAAATGAAGAAGAACAAATCAATTTTAGAAAACGAAATATGATGTTCAAATCATATGACGAAATTTTTTTCGGAAGTGAGTCGGAACAGCGTACAATGGAGACGTTTTTTCCAACAGCATTGATGCTAGATATTTTGTATGAAAAATATGATGAAAACTTATGGAGAATTGTTTTAGGTTATGTCCCATTAAATATTGTGTTTGAGAAAATAAAGCAAAATGTCAAAGATACTAAAAAGGTGTATAGCCTTCTTGTTAAGGATAACTGGGAATTACTTATGACAGGTATTTTTAGAGCCAGTGAAAGATTTGGTACACATGAGAATTCTTTTGAAGATATCTTTACATTGGATATAGAATACTTTGTAAGTTTTTATAATTCATCCTTCCCGAGTAGGCAGGAGGGGGAGAATAGATTGGCAAAGATTGAAAGAGTTTTATCTTTGTTTTATGAGGAGGTGTTGAAAGACAAGTTTGAGCAATTTATAAATGAGAGAGAAGGATTTGAATATCATAGTATTGAATCTATGGTTGCTATTCAAAAAGAAGCTCAGGGATATAAGAAGAGAATTATTGAATTTGAATCTTCGAAATTATTAGGAATTTATAGCTCTTCTTGGGATGATAATTTTTTAGACGAGCTTGAGGCTCTCAATGCAAAAGAAGAACTAATAGATGAATATTCGGATTTGCTCCATGTTACTAGGATATCCAAATTGATTGACAGAGTTTTTGAGGAAATGACTGTTTTACAGAGTAAACATGAAGACAGTAATCACTGGGGTGGTAACTATCTTGGGTATATCAAAAAATATCAAAAAGGGAATGAAATATTAGCTTATTTTTCCTCTGGTGATTCCGCTGAATTAAAGCCATTGATACTAGACAGTGAAAAACAAGCAGACCGATGGAACGAACATCTTAGAAGGAGATTATACATCAAAAAGCATCCTAATAGCTATTTAGCAAAAGAAGAACGAGAGCAAATGGAATGGTTTAGAGATAGGAGAAATAAAAAACTTTGAGTTTTATGTCTCAAAGTTTTTTGGATATGTCTATAAAATTATTGAAGACTGAATTTTTATCCTTAAATGGTATAATAGAGTGAATATGAAAAATTGGTAAAGGAGTACCCTTTAGTGCATTGCTCACACAATATACTAAATAACTATTAAATCCTTTTTGCTGATGAAATATGTGAGGTATGTGATGTTAGATAAGGGGAACAGTGATCAGTCTAACAAGACTGTGATGACACTAAAGGAACAGAAGAATCAAGCAAATGAGTTTGTTGCACGTTGGAAAGATAGAGGGAATGAACGACAAGATTCACAGCCTTTTTGGCTTGACCTTTTGCAGTCAGTTTATGGCATTGAAAAGCCAACTGAGTATATCACTTTTGAAGATAAGGTTATGCTTGACCATACCAGTTTCATTGATGGCTATATTGAAAAGACTAAAGTCTTGATTGAGCAAATATGAAGAACTTATTAAAGAAAAATAATTTCCCTAAGACTGGACATACTGGTTACTGGTTAGGGGTAAGGAGTGTAGCGAGGTGGACAATGTACATAATCAACTGGATTAAAGATAGACTGAATCAGAAAAAAGAAAAACTAGAATCCGTTTCATATACAAATGTAAAGGAACTTGCATTAACTAAAATGTCAGATTCTCCAATATTGTTTGTTGACAATGGAAAAGAAAACATAGGTTACGATTATCAAACGTATGAGAGTATTACTTATTTATTAAAAAATGGCGGTAGTCTCAACTATCTTATAGCTGATAGAGACATAAAAATTTCTTCTCATAAATTTGTACCCATTGAATATAAAGGAAAAAATCTTTACGAATTAGATCTTGGTAAAATAGATGTATTCCTTAAGGATTTGAATTTAGGATATTTTTATGAACAAGACCACTATGGAGGAGCAACTTATACACTTTCATCATACATTTTAATGGCATTATGCTGTGACAATTACAAACATTACGATATTAAACTCAGTATATATCGAGAACGTGATGCAAGAGAAGCGTATAATGCAGGAATTGACATCTATTACTCAGTAATGAAGCAAAAAAAAATGTTAGCCAAATTCTTCCTCGAAACAGCATAATACTAAAAGCTGAGGAGCGTGAAAGTGATATAGTTTATTATAAACAGCTTATTGAAAAATCAGAAAAAAAGTTACTTTCTCTGCCTAGTAATAGAGCTTGGGAATCTATGCCTACACAACCAATATACATTTTTCACTATAAAAAAGATGCCCCAGCATTTGGTAGTTCTATAAGAAAAATTGAAATGAAGGAAATTGATAACTTTTACATTTCTAAGTCTGGAGAATACATTAAACATAGTGTAGTGGAAAGAATTGGACTAGAAGGTGATTGTTTGATTCACATCACATTTTCTAGAGAGTTAAGCAATAAACAAAAAGAAAAATTAGACAACTATTTTTATAACGATTTTTCATTTGAAAAAATTCCTTTAGATGACTATAAGCAAATTGCGACACAAAAAGTAAAAAAATTAAACGAGCAAATCGAACAAGGATTAGATATTTTTGAAATTATCTCGGGGAATAAATACTAATGTTAAAGCTATATAAAAAAACGAGGCAGGTGTAAATACCTGCCTTTTGTATACCTCTATCAAAATGAAATAAAAAAGAAGTTCATAAATCGAACTTCTTTTGGAGACAATTCAAATGAATTCACCCCATTTTTAAGACCAATTAAAACAATTCAAATGCTGTTAAATTAAGGTTTCTTAGCCAAAGTTACTCTTATATTTTACTCCCACTCAACAGTTGCAGGTGGTTTACTTGTAATATCGTAGACGATGCGGTTAACGTGGTCAACTTCATTTACGATACGAACTGAGATTTTTTGGAGAACTTCCCAAGGAATCTTCGCAAAGTCAGCTGTCATTCCGTCGATAGAAGTGATGGCACGGATAGCGATGGTATAGTCGTAAGTACGACCGTCACCCATAACCCCTACTGAACGAACTTCGCGGTCGAGACCTGCTTTAGCGATTTCTTCACGAAGGATAGCGTCTGATTCGCGGACTGTTTCAAGTTTTTCTTCAGTGATTTCACCCATAACACGGATGGCAAGACCTGGACCTGGGAATGGTTGGCGCCATACGATGTGGTCTGGCATACCAAGCTCTGTACCGAGGGCACGGACTTCGTCTTTATAAAGAGTGTTCAATGGCTCAATCAATTCAAACTGCATGTCTTCTGGAAGACCACCCACGTTGTGGTGTGATTTGATGGTTTGAGCAGTATCTGTACCAGACTCAATCACGTCAGTGTATAGTGTTCCTTGAGCAAGGAATTTCACATCTTTTAGCTTACTTGCTTCGTCATCAAAGACATAAACAAACTCGTTACCGATGATTTTACGCTTTTGCTCAGGATCAGAAACACCAGCAAGTTTGTCAAGGAAGCGTTTTGCAGCGTCTGCTTTGACGATATTCAAACCAAACTTACCACCAAGCATGTCCATAACTTGGTCAGCCTCTCCCTTACGGAGAAGACCGTGGTCTACAAAGATACAGATTAATTGATCACCGATTGCTTTCTGGAGAAGAACGCCAACGACAGAAGAGTCAACACCACCTGATAGGCCGAGAAGAACACGCTTGTCACCTACAGTCTCACGGATTTTCTTGATCTGCATATCGATAAAGTTGTCCATTGACCAGTCGCCTTTAGCCTGACAGATGTTAAGGGCAAAGTTGCGAAGGATATCATTCCCGTATACAGAATGGCGAACTTCTGGGTGAAATTGGATACCATAGATGTGCTTTTCAGGGTTTTCAATAGCTGCATAAGGACAGTCAGCAGAAGTACCAGTACGAACAAAATCAGCTGGAATTTCTGTTACAGCATCGCCATGGCTCAACAAAACAATCTGTTCTTCAGGAGTTCCTTCAAAGAGGGCAGAAGGGGTATGGGTAAGTGGTGATTGGCCATACTCGCGGTTACCAGCATCACCTGCAGGGACAACTTTTCCTCCAAGTTTATGAGTTAAAAGTTGCATACCATAGCAGATTCCCAAAATTGGAATGCCAAGTTCAAAAATTTCTGGGTCAATATCAAATGAACCATCTTCGTATACAGAGTTTGGTCCACCAGAGAGGATGATCCCTACAGGGTTAATCGCACGAACCTCTGCGGCTGAGATTTTATGACTTTTTAGCTCTGAAAAAACACCAATTTCACGAATACGGCGTGAAATCAGCTGGTTGTATTGGCTACCATAGTCCAGCACGATGATTTTTTCGACATCTTGCAAATCAGTTGAAATGTTGCTCATCTTTTTCCTTTCTCAAAAGAAATATCTTTTTCAATATTCTATCACAAATAGGGGCGAATTACCAACTAAACAAGGCAAAGTTTGACTTTTTATTAGCAAATACGGTACAATGGAGAAAATAAAGAAAAGAAGTGAGAATCATGTTACCAGCTTATATGAAAATCCACGATCAGATCAAAAAGGATATAGATGAGCATCATTGGAAAATTGGTGAGAGACTTCCAAGTGAGCGAGATTTAGCTGAACAGTTTCAGGTTAGCCGGATGACATTACGCCAAGCTATCTCTCTCTTGGTTGAGGAAGGAGTTTTGGAGCGTCGTGTAGGAAGTGGGACTTTTGTCTCTAGCACTCGTGTCCAAGAAAAAATGCGGGGTACAACCAGTTTTACGGAGATTGTCAAATCTCAAGGTAAAGTCCCTTCTAGCCAACTCATTTCTTACAGAAGAACCATTCCAAATGAGCAAGAGGTCGCTAAGCTAGGGATTACTCCGACAGAGAATATTATTCGCATGGAACGGGTACGTTACGCTGACCAAGTTCCGCTAGTCTATGAAGTCGCATCCATTCCTGAGAAATTTATTAAGGATTTCAAAAAAGAAGAAATCACCAGTCATTTCTTCCAAACGTTGCAGCAACATGGCTACCGGATTGGCAAATCCCAACAGACCATTTATGCGAGATTGGCTAAGGAAAAAATTGCTCACTATCTAGAAGTTGAAAAGGGGCATGCCATTTTAGCCTTGACTCAGGTCTCTTATCTTGAAGATGGGACGGCTTTCGAGTATGTAAAGAGCCAATACGTTGGTGAACGCTTTGAATTTTATCTTGAAAATAACTAGTCTAGAAAGGCTAGTTTTTTGTTTTAGAAAAGATTAGAATTGTCAAAACAATCTGTCTAGGCTTGATTTTATCTATTATTTACTATAAAATGAGAAGGAAAAACGTCAAACTTTTATATTGCAAATAGGAGAAAAAATGACAAAAACATTAAAACGTCCTGAGGTTTTATCACCTGCAGGGACTTTAGAGAAGCTGAAAGTAGCTGTTCAATATGGTGCGGACGCAGTCTTCATCGGTGGACAGGCCTATGGTCTTCGTAGCCGTGCAGGAAACTTCACCTTTGAACAGATGGAAGAAGGAGTCCAGTTTGCTGCTAAGTACGGTGCAAAGGTCTATGTGGCTGCTAACATGGTTATGCACGAAGGAAATGAAGCTGGTGCTGGAGAATGGTTCCGTAAGTTGCGCGACATCGGGATTGCCGCAGTTATCGTGTCAGATCCGGCCTTGATTATGATTGCAGCAACAGAAGCACCAGGTCTTGAAATCCACCTTTCAACCCAAGCCAGTGCGACCAACTATGAAACTCTTGAGTTCTGGAAAGAACTTGGTCTAACTCGTGTGGTTTTGGCTCGTGAAGTTTCAATGGAAGAATTGGCAGAGATTCGCAAACGTACAGATGTCGAGATTGAAGCATTTGTCCATGGGGCCATGTGTATTTCTTACTCAGGTCGTTGTACGCTTTCAAACCACATGAGTATGCGTGATGCTAACCGTGGTGGTTGTTCTCAATCTTGCCGTTGGAAATACGACCTCTACGACATGCCATTCGGCCAAGAACGTAAGAGCCTTAAAGGTGAAATCCCAGAAGAATTTTCGATGTCTGCCGTAGATATGTCTATGATTGACCATATCCCAGATATGATTGAAAATGGTGTAGACAGTCTTAAGATCGAAGGTCGTATGAAGTCTATTCACTATGTTTCAACAGTAACAAACTGCTACAAGGCGGCTGTGGATGCTTATCTCGAAAGTCCTGAAAAGTTTGAGGCCATCAAACAGGACTTGGTGGACGAGATGTGGAAGGTTGCCCAGCGTGAATTGGCAACTGGATTCTACTATGGTACACCGTCTGAGAATGAGCAGTTATTTGGTGCTCGCCGTAAGATTCCTGAGTACAAGTTTGTCGCTGAAGTGGTTGCGTATGATGATGCGACTCAAACGGCAACCATTCGTCAACGGAATGTCATCAACGAAGGCGATCAAGTCGAGTTTTATGGACCAGGTTTCCGTCATTTTGAGACTTATATCGAAGACCTTCATGATGCCAAGGGCAATAAAATCGACCGTGCTCCAAATCCAATGGAACTTTTGACCATTAAGGTTCCACAACCTGTTCAAGCAGGGGACATGGTCCGCGCGCTCAAGGAAGGTCTTATCAATCTCTATAAGGAAGACGGGACAAGCGTTACAGTTCGTGCCTAGAGAAGGAAAAGTGAATGAATCAAGCACAAGGTTTGTTAGTTGATGATGAAGGCAGATGTGTTCATTATCATGGCGAAAAGGACATCGTTTCTCTTCAGTGCTATGAGTGTAAAAAATATTATGCTTGTTATCGGTGCCACAATGCTATAGAAACGCATGTGTTTTCGCCCTATCCCTTGGCGCTTTCTGAGGATCGACCGATTTTATGTGGGGCTTGTAAGAGGACAATGACTTTCCAAGAATACCAAAAACAGATGGCTTGTCCGTACTGCAGTGCTCCATTTAATCCAGGTTGCAAACTACATCATTCATTTTATTTTAAATAGACAAAAATAGATCCATGCTTTAAGCTTGGGTCTTTCATTATGTTTCAGAAAAATTAGAAAAAATACGGAATTTCTCACCTTAAAAAGAGAACTTTTCCATATAATAGTACTAAAAATAGTAAAATTAGAAATTAATTATCTTAAACGCTTTCAATGTTAGTAAAAAGTTGACAAAAACAAATTTTAGGACTAAACTAAGGAAGTAAATTTAAATAAAAAGGAGAATTCATCATGAATTTAACATTTTTCGGTCTATGTCTTGCCTGTATGGGTGTATCCCTTGCAGAAGGATTTTTGATGAACGGTTTGTTCAAGTCTGCAGCACGCCAACCAGACATCATCCCACAATTGCGTAGTTTGATGATCATGGGGATTGCCTTTATCGAAGGAACATTCTTTGTAACCTTGGCGATGTCATTTGTCATTAAATAGACAACTCTATTTAGAAATGGAGGTGTCAAACCATGGAAGAAAGTTTGAATCCAACCGTTAATATTGGACCAATATCCTTTGATTTGACCCTGCTTGCCATGTCTCTTGTAACTGTTTTGATGGTTTTTGCCTTTGTCTACTGGGCAAGTCGTAAAATGACCATCCGTCCAAAGGGCAAACAAAATGCTCTTGAGATGATTTACGACTTTGTGATTGGTTTTACCAAACCAAACATTGGAGAATCATACATCAAGGATTATTCCTTATTTCTGTTTTCTCTATTTCTGTTTATCTTGGTTGCCAATAATATCGGCTTAATGGCAAAAGTACAAACAACAAACGGTTATAACTTGTGGACTTCCCCAACAGCCAACCTTGGATACGATTTATCCCTATCATTCTTGATCACTTTGATCGCCCATGTAGAAGGAGTTCGTCGTAGAGGCGTTAAAGAATATTTGAGAGCATTTGTTACACCTGGCTTTATGACTCCGATGAACATTTTAGAAGAGTTCACCAATTTTGCTTCCTTGGCGATTCGGATCTACGGAAATATTTTTGCCGGTGAGGTCTTAGCTGGATTGCTATTAGCCTTGTCACAAAATGCTTTGTATTGGTATCCTTTTGCCTTTATCGCAAACATGTTATGGACAGCCTTTTCGATTTTCATTTCATGTATTCAAGCCTATGTCTTTACCATGTTGTCATCGATGTACATTGGTAAGAAGATAAATGCTGGGGAAGAGTAAGTAGAGGAGGATTAGAAGATGGATTTAACTATTAGTACCATTATTGGTGACTTTATTCTTATCGCTGGTTCCTTCCTTTTATTAATTTTTTTAGTGAAAAAATATGCCTGGGGAAATCTTACCAATATTTTAGATGAACGTGCTGAAAAAATTTCTTCAGATATTGACGGAGCAGAAGCTGCCCGTAAGAAGGCCGAAGAACTCGCTAGCAAACGTGAAGCTGAGTTGGCAGGTAGCCGTTCGGAAGCTAAGACAATTATCGAGAATGCAAAGGAAACAGCTGAGAAAAGTAGAGCTGACATCTTGGCTGAGGCGAAACTGGAAGCAGGACGCTTGAAAGAAAAAGCTAACCAAGAAATTGCTCAAAATAAAGCGGAAGCTTTACAAAGCGTTAAGGGTGAGGTAGCAGATTTGACGATTAGTCTCGCTGGTAAAATCATCTCACAAAACCTTGACGGACAAGCCCATAAAGAACTCATTGATCAGTACATCGATCAGCTAGGAGAAGCTTAATGGACAAAAAGACAGTAAAGGTAATTGAAAAATACAGCATGCCTTTTGTCCAATTGGTGATTGAAAAGGGAGAAGAAGACCGTATCTTTTCTGACTTAGCTCAAATCAAGCAAGTCGCAGAAGAAACAGACTTGCCTTCTTTTTTAGGTCAAGTGGCAGTAGGTGAGTCGGATAAGGAAAAAACCGTTCGTTTCTTCCAAGACTCAGTGTCACCATTAATGCAAAACTTTTTTCAGGTGCTGCTATACAATCACAGAGCAAATTTATTTTATGAAGTAATTGTAGATTGTTTGAGTCGACTTGAAAAAGAAACGAATCGATTTGAAGTAACGATTGCCTCCGCTCATCCATTAACAGATGACCAGAAGGCGCGATTGCTTCCTTTGATTGAGAAAAAAATGTCTCTGAAAGTTCGGACTATCAAAGAACAAATCGATGAAAGTCTCATTGGTGGTTTTGTCATTTTTGCCAATCACAAGACAATTGATGTGAGTATTAAACAGCAACTTCGTGTTGTTAAAGAAAATTTGAAATAGAAAGTGGTGTTCTTTTGGCAATTAACGCACAAGAAATCAGCGCTTTAATTAAGCAACAAATTGAAAATTTCAAACCCATTTTTGATGTGACTGAAACTGGTGTTGTAACCTATATCGGGGACGGTATTGCGCGTGCCCACGGCCTTGAAAATGCCATGAGTGGAGAGCTCTTGATTTTTGAAAACGGCTCTTATGGTATGGCGCAAAACTTGGAATCAACAGACGTTGGGATCATCATTCTCGGTGACTTCACGGATATCCGTGAAGGAGACACTATCCGTCGCACGGGTAAAATCATGGAAGTTCCTGTCGGTGATAACTTGATTGGACGTGTTGTGGATCCACTTGGTCGTCCCGTTGATGGTCTCGGAGAAATCCATACTGACAAGACTCGTCCAGTAGAAGCACCAGCTCCTGGTGTTATGGAGCGTAAGTCTGTATCAGAACCATTGCAAACAGGTTTGAAAGCTATTGACGCCCTTGTACCGATTGGTCGTGGTCAGCGTGAGCTGATCATTGGTGACCGTCAGACAGGGAAAACAACCATTGCAATCGATACCATCTTGAACCAAAAAGGGCAAGATATGATATGTATCTATGTAGCGATTGGACAAAAAGAATCAACAGTTCGTACGCAAGTAGAAACACTTCGTCAGTACGGTGCCTTGGACTACACAATCGTTGTGACAGCCTCTGCTTCACAACCATCTCCATTGCTCTTCCTAGCTCCTTATGCCGGAGTTGCTATGGCGGAAGAATTTATGTACCAAGGCAAGCATGTTTTGATCGTTTACGATGATCTTTCAAAACAAGCGGTCGCTTATCGTGAGCTTTCCCTCTTGCTTCGTCGTCCACCAGGTCGTGAAGCCTTCCCAGGGGATGTTTTCTACCTTCACAGCCGTTTGCTTGAGCGCTCAGCTAAAGTTTCTGATGAGCTTGGTGGTGGATCTATTACAGCTCTACCATTTATCGAGACACAAGCGGGAGATATCTCTGCCTATATCGCAACCAACGTGATTTCTATCACTGATGGACAAATCTTCCTTGGTGATGGTCTCTTCAATGCGGGTATTCGTCCAGCCATTGATGCGGGTTCATCTGTATCCCGTGTAGGTGGTTCGGCACAGATTAAAGCCATGAAGAAAGTTGCTGGTACACTTCGTATCGACCTTGCTTCATACCGTGAGTTGGAAGCCTTCACTAAGTTTGGTTCTGACTTGGATGCAGCAACACAGGCTAAGTTAAACCGTGGACGTCGTACTGTGGAAGTATTGAAACAACCTGTCCATAAACCACTACCTGTTGAGAAACAAGTAACCATTCTCTATGCTTTGACACATGGTTTTTTGGATACGATTCCTGTAGATGACATTGTTCGTTTTGAGGAAGAGTTCCATACTTTCTTTGATGCTCATTATCCAGAGATTTTGGAAACCATTCGTGAAACAAAAGACTTGCCAGAAGAAGCGGTCTTGGATGCTGCGATTACAGAGTTTCTCAATCAATCCAGCTTCCAATAAGAATAGAGGTGTCAGATGGCAGTATCTCTAAATGATATTAAAACAAAAATCGCCTCAACCAAAAATACGAGTCAAATCACTAATGCCATGCAAATGGTATCGGCTGCCAAGTTAGGTCGCTCTGAAGAAGCAGCGCGCAACTTTCAAGTTTACGCTCAGAAGGTCCGTAAGCTTTTGACGGATATTCTGCATGGTAACGGATCTGGTGGTTCAACCAATCCGATGCTCATCAGTCGCCCAGTTAAGAAAACAGGCTATATCGTTATCACTTCAGACCGTGGCTTGGTTGGAGGTTATAATGCTTCCATCCTTAAAGCCGTTATGGAGTTGAAAGAAGAATACCATCCAGATGGTAAAGATTTTGAGATAATCTGTATTGGTGGTATGGGAGCTGATTTCTTTAAGGCTCGTGGTATTCAGCCAATCTATGAACTACGTGGCTTGGCGGATCAACCTAGTTTTGATGAAGTTCGTAAAATTATTTCAAAAACGATTGAGATGTACCAAAACGAACTTTTTGATGAATTGTACGTCTGCTATAACCATCATGTCAATACTCTCACAAGTCAAATGCGTGTGGAACAAATGCTTCCGATTGTTGACTTGGATCCAAATGAAGCGGATGAAGAGTATAGCTTAACCTTTGAGTTGGAAACGAGCCGTGATGAGATTCTAGAGCAGTTGTTGCCACAGTATGCTGAAAGTATGATTTACGGGGCTATTATCGATGCCAAGACAGCTGAAAATGCTGCAGGTATGACAGCCATGCAAACGGCGACCGATAATGCCAAAAAGGTCATCAATGATTTGACAATCCAGTATAACCGTGCTAGACAGGCGGCGATTACACAAGAAATTACAGAAATCGTAGCGGGGGCTAGTGCCTTAGAATAAGGCTTTGCCTCCCTCGTATTAAAATGAACTTATACTCAATGAAAATCAAAGAGCAAACTAGGAAGCTAGCCGCAGGCTGTACTTGAGTACGGCAAGGCGACGCTGACGTGGTTTGAATTTGATTTTCGAAGAGTATTAGGACCTAGTTGAACTAGGAACCGACAGTATCTTATATAGAATAGGAGAAGGAGATGAGTTCAGGTAAAATTGCTCAGGTTATCGGCCCCGTTGTAGACGTCTTGTTTGCAGCAGGGGAAACACTTCCTGAGATTAATAATGCACTTGTCGTCTACAAAAATGACGAAAGAAAAACAAAAATCGTCCTTGAAGTAGCCTTGGAGTTGGGTGATGGTATGGTCCGTACGATCGCCATGGAATCAACAGATGGTTTGACTCGTGGAATGGAAGTTTTGGACACAGGCCGTCCAATCTCCGTGCCAGTAGGTAAAGAAACTTTGGGACGTGTCTTCAACGTTTTGGGAGATACCATTGACTTGGATGCTCCTTTCGCTGAAGACGCTGAGCGTCAGCCAATTCATAAGAAAGCTCCAACTTTTGATGAATTGTCTACCTCATCTGAAATCTTGGAAACAGGGATCAAGGTTATCGACCTTCTTGCCCCTTACCTTAAAGGTGGGAAAGTTGGACTCTTCGGTGGTGCCGGAGTTGGTAAAACAGTTTTGATCCAAGAATTGATTCACAACATTGCCCAAGAACACGGTGGTATTTCAGTATTTACCGGTGTTGGGGAACGTACTCGTGAGGGGAACGACCTTTACTGGGAAATGAAAGAATCAGGCGTTATCGAGAAAACAGCCATGGTATTTGGTCAGATGAATGAACCACCTGGAGCACGTATGCGTGTTGCCCTTACTGGTTTGACAATTGCCGAATACTTCCGTGATGTAGAAGGCCAAGATGTGCTTCTCTTTATCGACAATATCTTCCGTTTCACTCAAGCTGGTTCAGAAGTATCTGCCCTTTTGGGTCGTATGCCTTCAGCCGTTGGTTACCAGCCAACACTTGCTACTGAAATGGGTCAATTGCAAGAGCGTATCACGTCAACTAAGAAGGGTTCTGTAACCTCTATCCAAGCCATCTATGTGCCTGCGGATGACTATACTGACCCGGCGCCAGCAACAGCCTTCGCTCACTTGGATTCAACAACAAACTTGGAACGTAAGTTGGTACAGTTGGGTATCTACCCAGCCGTTGATCCGTTGGCTTCAAGCTCTCGTGCCTTGGCACCTGAGATTGTTGGTGAGGAGCACTATGCAGTTGCTGCGGAAGTCAAACGTGTCCTTCAACGTTACCATGAATTGCAAGATATCATTGCTATCCTTGGTATGGATGAACTTTCTGATGAAGAAAAAACCTTGGTTGCACGTGCCCGTCGTATCCAGTTCTTCTTGTCTCAAAACTTTAACGTTGCAGAACAATTTACTGGTCAACCTGGTTCTTATGTACCAGTAGCGGAAACAGTTCGTGGCTTTAAGGAAATTCTTGAAGGAAAACATGACCAGCTACCAGAAGATGCCTTCCGTGGTGTCGGTTCAATCGAAGACGTCATTGCTAAGGCAGAAAAAATGGGATTTTAAGAGGTGATCTATGGCTCATTTAACTGTCCAGATCGTGACACCAGATGGCCTCGTCTATGATCACCATGCCAGCTTTGTATCGGTACGAACTCTGGATGGTGAGATGGGGATCTTGCCACGACATGAAAATATGATTGCGGTTTTAGCGGTTGATGAAGTGAAGGTGAAACGTATCGATGATGATACTCATGTGAACTGGATTGCAGTGAACGGAGGAATTATCGAGATTGCTAATGATATCATTACTATTGTAGCAGACTCAGCAGAGCGTGCTCGTGATATTGATATCAGTCGGGCAGAACGTGCGAAACTTCGAGCTGAACGAGAAATCGAAGAAGCTCATGACAAGCATTTGATTGACCAAGAACGTCGTGCAAAAATCGCATTGCAACGTGCTATCAACCGTATCAATGTCGGAAATAGACTATAAAAAAATGAACTTGAAACTCAAGTTCATTTTTTTTAATGTGGGAAGTTGATGCAGACTCCTTCAGGGACATGGAAGTCGTTAGAAAGCTCTGCAAGACGACCACTTTTAGGATTGCGCTTAAAGACGGTTGCGTTATCAGAATCTTGATGAACAGCAATGAGAAACTCTTGATCAGGAGTTAGGTCGAAATCACGTGGATTTTTACCATGACTTGGTACAATCTCTAATAATTCCAAGCTACCATCAGCGAGGATTGTATAGACTGCAATGGAATCATGACCTCGGTTGGATGCATAGAGGTATTTGCCATCTTTTGAAAGACGAATGGCAGCAGTAGCATTAAAGCCTTCGTATCCATCTGGTAAGGTTGAAATAACTTGCATGCGTTCAAATTCACCAACCCCATCATAAATCAAAACCTCTATCGTGCTATTAAGTTCGCAGATGAGATAGGCAATCTTATAGTGGTGGTGGAAAACGATGTGGCGAGCACCTGCTCCAGCTTGGCTGTGATATGTGTAGAGTTTACTTAGTTTTCCTTCTGGACTAACATCATAGGTAGTTACTTCATCTGTTCCTAGATCACATGTGACAAGGTACTGGTCGGGTGTTAGATCCGTAAAGTGTACATGTGGGGAAGTTTGGTTTTCATGAGGACCTTGTCCACTATGCTGATCTAGATCTGTTTGGATGAGGCTACCATCCGTTTGACGTTTATAAACCAGAACTTGACCCTTATGATAGTTGGCCCCATAAACGAGACCACGCTTTTCATCCACTGCAACGTAGCAGTGAGGAGCGCCTTCTTCAACCACATGATTTAGCAAAGCGCCATCTGTCTTGTAAGCAGCGATTCCACCTAAGCCATCCTGGCTCCCTACAGTGTATAAGTGTTGCTGTTGGTCAAAGGCAAGGTAGGTTGGACTTGGTTCAGCAGCAAAGAGTTCAAGATTTTCAAGCTGGCCTGTTTCTGTATCAAAATCTGCCTTGTAAATCCCTTTAGATAAGCGACGAGTGTAAGTTCCAAAATAAACAGTTTCTTTCATGTCCATACCTCTTAATAATGATAAGTTCATTATACCACAAAATGGCGGTCATGAAGCACTAGATTCATTCATGTAAGCACTTTAAAAAAGAGTTATTTTAGTCTAAAAATGGTATAATGAGAGAATGACAGAAAGG
Organism: Streptococcus sp. oral taxon 064; assembly: GCF_001683375.1. GTDB lineage: Bacteria > Bacillota > Bacilli > Lactobacillales > Streptococcaceae > Streptococcus > Streptococcus oralis_S. The sequence continues at coordinate 1,538,133 of NZ_CP016207.1, forward strand.
ATGTATTTATGGAACATAAAGAGAAACATTTTAGCCTATCTTGGTTTTTTAAGTGGTTTTTAGATAATAAAGCCATCACTGTATTTTTAGTAACCTTGTTACTGGGGCTAAATATTTATATTCTAAGTAAGATTAGTTTTATCTTTTTACCGGTATTGGACTTTTTAGGGGTTGTCATGTTGCCAGTTATTTTATCTGGTTTACTTTATTACCTCCTCAATCCGATTGTGGACTGGATGGAGAAGCACAAGATCAATCGTGTTCTTGCCATTAGTATTGTTTTTGTCATTATCGGACTCTTTATCATTTGGGGATTGGCAGTCGCAATTCCTAATCTGCAACGTCAAGTCTTAAATTTTGCGAAGAATGTGCCGACATACCTGGAAGATGCTGATAAGGTGATCAATGACCTTGTAACCAAACGCTTGCCAGATGATTTTAGACCACAGTTGGAGCAGGTTCTTTCCAATGTTTCTAGTGAGGCGACCATGTGGGCCAGCAAAATCTCTTCTCAAGCTGTTAACTGGGTTAGCGCCTTTATCAGTAGCGTTTCCCAGGTCATTGTTGCGGTTATTATCGTACCCTTCATGCTCTTTTATCTTTTGAGAGATGGGAAAGGCTTGCGAGATTACCTGACTAAATTCATCCCAAACAAGTTAAAAGAACCTGTCGGACAAGTTTTGTCAGATGTTAATAAACAGTTGTCAAACTATGTTAGAGGGCAGGTTACAGTTGCTATTATCGTGGCAATTATGTTTATTATCTTCTTTAAGATTATTGGTCTCAGATATGCTGTGACTCTTGGTATTACGGCTGGTATCCTCAATCTAGTACCTTACTTGGGTAGTTTTCTAGCGATGTTGCCTGCTCTGGTTTTGGGCTTAATAGCGGGGCCTGTCATGCTTTTGAAAGTGATTATTGTCTTTATTGTTGAACAAACGATTGAAGGTCGCTTCGTTTCTCCACTTATTTTAGGTAGTCAGCTAAACATCCATCCGATAAATGTCCTCTTTGTTCTCCTAACTTCAGGATCCATGTTTGGTATTTGGGGAGTCTTGCTGGGAATTCCTGTCTATGCTTCTGCCAAGGTCGTTATCTCAGCTATCTTTAACTGGTATAAAAAAGTCAGCGGTCTGTATGAAGAAGAAGGGGAGGAAATCAAGAGTGAACAATAGTCAACGCATGCTCCAGGCTTTGGATGAACAGGATTTAACCAAAGCGAATCAGTTTTTTCACAAAGCCCTCGAAACAGATTCAAGTGAGGTTCTCTATGAACTAGCAAGCTATCTAGAGGGAATTGGCTTTTATCCTCAAGCGAAAGAAATTTACCAACATATCGTTTCAGAATTTCCAGAAGTGAATCTGAACTTAGCCAGCATTGCTAGCGAGGATGGCAATGTTGAGGAAGCCTTTGCTTACCTTGAGGAAATCACACCCGAAAGTGACTGGTACGTGTCGGCTTTGGCCTTGAAGGCTGACCTCTATCAGTTGGAAGGATTGACAGATGTAGCGCGTGAAAAGTTACTGGAAGCCTTAAATTACTCAGATGATGCCTTATTAGTTTTCGGTTTGGCTGAGTTGGATAGCGAGCTAGGGAATTATCAGGAAGCGATTCAGGGCTATGCTCAATTAGACAATCGCTCTATCTATGAGCAAACGGGTGTCTCAACCTATCAGCGAATTGGCTACGCTTATGCCCAGTTAGGTAAGTTTGAAGCTGCAACTGAATTCTTAGAAAAAGCTTTAGAATTAGAATACGATGACCAAACTGCCTTTGAACTGGCTAGTCTTTACTTTGACCAAGAAGAGTATCAAAAATCTGTTCTTTACTTTAAGCAGATTGATACCATTTCACCTGATTTTGAAGGATATGAATATGGTTATAGTCAAGCTTTGCATAAGGAACATCAGGTGGAAGATGCACTTCGTATCGCTAAACAAGGTTTGGAGAAAAATCCATTTGAAACTCGGCTCTTGCTTGCTGCTTCACAGTTTTCGTATGAATTGCATGATCCTAGTAGTGCAGAGCAGTTTCTCCTTACTGCCAAAGGAGATGCAGAGGATACAGAAGAAATTTTCCTTCGCCTTGCAACCATTTATATGGAACAAGAACGGTTTGAGGACATTATCGGTCTCCAAAGTCAAGAACCTGAAAACCTCCTGACCAAGTGGATGATTGCCCGTTCTTATCAGAAAATTGAGGATTTAGATAGGGCCTATGAACTCTATCAACAACTATCGTCTGACCTCAAGGATAATCCTGAATTTCTGGAGCAGTATACTTATCTCCTACGTGAATTGGGATATTTTGAAGAAGCCAAAGTGCAAGCTGAAGCTTATTTAAAACTCGTTCCAGATGATGTTCAAATGCAAGAACTCATAGAGACACTTTAAAAGTTATCTTTCTAAAAGAACGTATCCGTCAATTAGGCAGATACGTTTTTTTGGAATAATAGAATTTTTTTACAAAAACCCTTGCTAAATTGTTTATTTATGCTATAATAGGAACAATAATTTTTAGGAGGTGCAGTATGTCTTATATGTTTGAGATATTACCAAGTTTATTGAACGGTGCAAGTATGACACTTCAAGTCTTTGCTCTGGTCTTGATATTTTCAATTCCTTTAGGTATTGTCGTTGCCTTTGCTTTGCAAGTTCGCTGGAAACCCCTCCATTATCTCATTGACCTTTATATTTGGGTGATGCGAGGGACTCCCTTGCTCTTGCAATTAATCTTTATTTACTATGTTCTCCCTAGCATTGGGATACGTTTAGATCGTTTGCCTGCTGCTGTGATCGCTTTTGTATTGAACTATGCTGCCTACTTTGCTGAAATTTTTCGTGGAGGGATTGAAACCATTCCAAAGGGGCAGTACGAGGCTGCTAAGGTCTTGAAGTTTAGACCATTTGACACAGTGCGCTATATTATTTTGCCTCAGGTTACAAAGATTGTCTTACCGAGCGTCTTTAATGAAATTATGAGTTTGGTCAAGGATACTTCATTGGTTTATGCCCTTGGGATTTCAGATTTGATTTTGGCAAGTCGGACAGCAGCCAATCGAGATGCCAGTCTTGTTCCTATGTTTTTAGCTGGAGCGATTTATTTGATTATGATTGGTCTTGTAACCATTGTAGCGAAAAAACTTGAGAAGAAGTACAGTTATTACAGATAGGAGGATTGCTATGTTAGAATTACGAAACATTAACAAGGCCTTTGGTGGCAAACAAATCTTAACCAATTTCAGCCTATCAATTCCTGAAAAGCAAATCCTTGCAATCGTAGGTCCATCAGGAGGCGGAAAGACAACCCTATTACGTATGCTAGCTGGACTGGAAACCATCGATTCGGGGGAAATCTACTATAACGGCGAATCGCTAGCTATAGACGAACTAGAAAAGCGCAATCTTCTGGGATTTGTTTTCCAAGATTTTCAACTCTTTCCGCATTTGTCAGTTCTAGATAACTTAACTCTGTCGCCTATAAAAACAATGAGCATGGAGAAGGAAGTTGCTGAGAAGAAGGCGCGTGGTTTGTTAGAACAACTTGGGTTAGCAGGGCATGCAGATGCCTTTCCATTCTCACTTTCAGGTGGGCAAAAACAACGGGTGGCCTTAGCGCGTGCTATGATGATAAACCCAGAAATTATTGGATATGATGAGCCTACATCAGCCTTAGACCCAGAATTGCGATTAGAAGTGGAAAAACTTATCCTTCAAAATAAAGAGCGTGGGATGACTCAGATTGTTGTGACCCACGATCTTCAGTTTGCGGAAAACATTGCTGATCAGATCCTTAAGGTCGATCCAAAGTAGGACTAGGAGGTGCCTATGAAGAGAAAGAAAATTGCCCTTGTACTTGCTCTGTTCTTTAGCTTCTTCCTGACAGCTTGTACTCAGAAGGCAAGTGATCCAAGTCAGGATAATTGGGCCAAATATCAAAAACAGGGTAGCATTACCATTGGCTTTGACAATACCTTTGTTCCCATGGGATTTGAGGAAAAGAATGGCCAGTATGCAGGTTTTGATATTGACCTAGCCCAAGCTGTCTCTGAAAAACTAGGAATTCAGATTAAATTTCAACCCATCGACTGGGATATGAAAGAAACCGAACTACAAAATGGTACCATTGATGCCATCTGGAATGGCTATACAGCTACAGATGAACGGAAAGAGAAGGTTGCTTTTACCATTCCTTACATGGAAAATCAACAAGTTTTGGTATCCAAAAAGTCTCAAAATATCCACTCAGTTCAGGATATGGCTGACAAAGTTTTAGGGGCTCAGGCTGGATCTTCTGGCTATTTGAATTTTGAAGGACAACCCGAACTACTCAAGAATCGAGTAAAAGATCAGAAGGCCAATCAATACCAAAGTTTTAATGAAGCCTTAATTGATTTGAAGAATGATCGGATTGATGCCCTTGTGATTGACCGGGTATATGCCAATTATTATCTCCAGTCTGAAGGAATATTAAATGACTACAATGTCTTTTCTGCTGGATTTGAAAGTGAAGCTTTTGCAGTGGGTGTTAGACCTGCTGATAAAACTTTGCTAGATGCTCTGAATCAAGCCTTTATCTCACTATACCAAGAAGGAAAATTCCAGGAAATCAGCCAGAAGTGGTTTGGGGAAGATGTAGCCACCAGTCAAGTTAAAAATCAAGAATAAGAAAAGAGATTGAGTTTTTTCTCAGTCTCTTTTTGCATTGAAAAATCCTCTGGAAAGTACCAGAGGATAAGAGCTTATTTCATTGTTGGGAAGAGCAATACATCACGGATAGTAGTTGTATCAGTGAGGAGCATGCAGAGACGGTCGATACCGATACCCAAACCACCTGTTGGTGGCATACCGTATTCAAGAGCCTCGATGTAGTCGTAATCGATACCTGTTGCTTCATCATCACCAAGTTCTTTAGCTTTGGCTTGAGCTTCGAAACGGCTAAGCTGGTCGATTGGGTCGTTCAACTCAGTAAAGGCGTTACCGTATTCCTTGGTCATAATGAAAAGCTCAAAGCGGTCAGTAAAGCGTTCGTCTTCAGGGTTCTTCTTAGCGAGTGGAGAGACAGCTACTGGATGACCGTAGACAAAGGTTGGTTGAATCAAGGTTTCTTCAACGAACTCTTCAAAGAAGGCGTTGATAATGTGACCAACTTCAGTGTAATGTTTCTCAACTGGAACTTTCTTCTCAGCAGCGATAGCTTTAGCTTCTTCGAAAGTCATGTCTTGCCAGAAGTCTACACCAGTAATTTCTTTGATGGCATCCACCATGTGAACGCGTTTGAATGGTTCGTTGATTTTGATTTCAGTTCCTTGATAGTTTACTGGACCATCGCCCTTAACTGCTTTAGCAGCGTGTTGGACAATGCCTTCGGTCAAATCCATGATATCTTGGAAGTCTGCATAAGCTTGGTAAACCTCGATAGAAGTGAACTCAGGGTTGTGAGTAGCATCCATTCCTTCGTTACGGAAGATACGGCCAATTTCATAGACACGCTCCATACCACCAACGATAAGGCGTTTCAAGTGAAGCTCAGTCGCGATACGAAGCACCATGTCAATGTTTTGGGCATTGTGGTGAGTGATAAATGGACGAGCAGCAGCACCACCAGCTTCATTGTGAAGAACAGGTGTTTCCACTTCAAGGAAACCTTTTTGGTCTAGATAACGACGGATTTCAGAGATGATTTTTGAACGAGTGACAAAGCGTTCAAAGCTTTCACGGTTAGAAATCAAGTCAAGGTAACGTTTACGATAAATTGTTTCAACGTCAGTCAAACCGTGGAATTTCTCAGGAAGCGGGCGAAGTGCTTTAGACAAGTGTGTGATGTGAGTTGCCTTGATAGAAAGTTCTCCCATATCTGTACGCATGACTTCACCTTCGACACCAAGGAAGTCACCGAGGTCAGCCTTTTTGAAGATTTCGTAGTTTTCTTCACCGACTTCATCTTTACGAACGTAGATTTGGATTTGACCTTCACGGTCTTGGAGATGGGCAAAGCCAACTTTCCCTTTACCACGTTTAGTTACTAAGCGTCCAGCGATAGTAGCAGTTTCATTTAGTTCATGTAATTGTTCTTTATCAAGTTCTGCAAATTTGTCTTTTAGTTCTTGAGAGTTAGCAGTACGTTCAAAACGTTTTCCGAAGGGATCGATTCCTTGTTCACGGAGCGCAGCCATTTTTTCACGGCGAACGATCTGCTGGTCATTTAGTTCTTCCATATGTTCTGTAGACATGGGTTCCTCCTAATTTTACTCAAAATTTGATACGATGAGTCATTTTTTGCGATACTCCCATTTTATCATAAATAGCAGAGAAATTCACGGATATTCTTTGAAAACTAAAAAGAACTTGACTATTAAGATCAAGTTCGATTATTTTTCTTGATAGGAAGTGTCATTCCATCTTTCCAGAGTGAAGGATTCAAAATCATTGGTCTCTAAAACTGTCAGACTAGCATTTGCCAAGCCTCCATCTTTGCGAAGGTGAGCCTCTTTATAGCCTAAGAGTGTACGCAGGCTAGCAGTGAGATTTGCCCCATGACCAACGATCAGAATGTTTTCAGCCGGACTTTCTTTCAGAGATTTGATAAACTGAATGGTTCGCTGAGTCGTAGAGTAGAGAGATTCGGCTTCAAACATCCTCGTATCAAACTGAGCCAGATTAGAGCGAAAGGCCTTGATTTGTTGAGGGTAGATGGCATTGAGCGTAGCAATTTTTAATCCCTCTAGTTTGCCAAGTTGCCATTCACGTAGGTCAGGAATGCTCTTCAAAGGACAAGGGGATTGGAGTTGACTTTGGATAATTTCAGCAGACTTAACTGCTCTGGGTAAGTCACTAGAATAAATCGTATCAAAATGAATTTCCTTGAGATGTTGACCCAGTTGTTTTAGTGTGTCAATGGACTCTGGAAGAAGGGGAGAGTCACCGCTAGCACCTTGAAAACGTCCTTCAAGATTCCAGACAGTCCGACCATGGCGGACAAAATAGAGTTTCATCAGTTGTTTTCCTCCAAGAGATCAGCAAAATCTGCTTTTACAAAGTTGGCTAAGTCTCGAGGTCGAATAATGATACTGTGCCCGACTTCTCCAGCAGAGACAATCATTTGGTCTAAATCCAAAGCAGTCTGATCAATAAAAATAGGATAATTGTGTTTTTGGCGAATGCCGACGGGGTTATTAGCCCCATGAATATAGCCTGTCGTTTTTTCTAGGTCTTTTTGTGGAATCATGCTGACTTTTTTATTACCAGAAACCTTTGCTAGTTTTTTCTCAGCGAGGTGTTCTGTTATGGGAACGATTCCGATGATTGGTCCCGTTTTGTCTCCTAATAGAGCCAAGGTTTTAAAGATATGAGTTCGATCATATTCCGAAGGAAGTTCACCCTCAAGCGCATTGATTTGAATACCAGAATGGTCAATACCCGCCTTGGTCAAGATTTGTTCGACCAAGGTTTTTTTAATCTTAACTTTCTTTGCCATTATTTATACTTATCCTCCAATTGACTCATCCAGATACCAAGCCAAATGCCAAGTGCAAAGAAGAAGGCGATGAGAACATAACTCACGATAGAAAGTCCAGTGTATTGGATACTTTCAGCACTTCCAGCATTTGGAATCAAAATCAAGAGGGTGCTTGATAGCACAATTCCAATGATAAAGTGATACACACGCGAGTGGTAGTTGTTCAAGGCGTGGTCCATTAATTTTGAAAAAACGATGAGGGTTGCTCCTGCACCAATCCCGATAGGAAGGAAGGTACCAAATAAATCAAAGGTCTTAAAGCCAGTTAACATTGGAGCATACAGTCCCAAAATCAAGAGTAGATTTGACGGACTTAAACCAGGTACCAAGATACCAAGTGCCAACAGAGCTCCCGCTAAGATGAAACTAGCGAAACTGGCACTGAGTGAACCAACAACAAAGTTTAGCGCGTAGAGCCCGACTCCTGAAAGGATAAAGGTGGTCCAAAACCAGAATAGGTCAATCTTATCGCGATCAGATTCTCGAGTAGATTCTTTAAGGAGACTTGGAACTGTACCGATGATAGCTCCAGCAAAGCTCCACAAAACATAGACTTGATAATTTTCTAGCAGATACTCGATTGGATAAGAAAACAAACCAATGCCTAGCAACATCCCGATTGCTACTGGGATAAAGTATAGGACATTCTCTTTAAAATCCTTAAAGGGATGAGCCAGAAAGCTAATCATTCGCTCATAAATCCCCAAAATAGCTGCTAAAACACCACCAGAAATTCCAGGTAGGATAAATCCTAAGGCGATGACGATTCCCTTAATAACTCTTGCAATCCATGAAAACATCATAAAATCCTCAATTTCATAAAATTCTTTCTCTATTCTATCAATTATAACACAGACGAGAAGAAAATGAAAAGACAAGTGAAAAAGAGAGCGATTTTCACTTGTCTTATGGTCTTAAAAATAGTTTTCTGAAGGTTTCTTCTTTTTCCTTCAAGGTAGAAATGAGATTAATATCTAAATGATGCTCAAATCCAGCAATTCTTCCTTTTGAAGTATACTGATGGAGGTCATAGTCTAAATCAGTATTAGGCGTGGTTTCAAAGTAACCTGAATTCGTTCCATAAGATGGAATCCAGACAGCAGAGAACTTATCTGTATTGATACTATGCTCTTGCATGAAATAAACACCGATGTAAATACCGATATTTTTAGCGCCAAGTGCTTCTAGTTTAGCTCTAAAAGCTTCAACACCTTCGTTCATATCAGACATTGTTTTTTCTTCAACATCAAGCCAGTAGTAACTAGGGTTATATGGAGAAGCAGCGTTGTAGAAAACCTCAGCAGCTTTTTCCATTTTTTCCTTACTAGTACCTGCTAGATAGGCATAAACAGCAACTGGAACATTGCGCTTTTGAAATTCTGAAATATGATTTATATAGGCTTTATCGACACCATTGGCATAGGCGGCATTATTTGTTTCAGTATGCTGACCCCCATTGTGGACACGAACAATAACACCAGAAATATTTTGAGATAAGGTATCGTAGTTGATTTCCTCAGGTCTTTGCCAACCAGAGACATCAATAATAGGTTTGTCAAGATTATGCAAGGCCTGATTTTCAACCTGGACTGCATTGGGTTTTGACTTGATAGGATGGTCTTCATAAGTTGGTCTATTGAGGATCAAAATAGCTATAAATATAGTAAATAAAGTAAAAATAATAGCTGGATGAATCTTTTTTCTCATATTTAAATAGTTTAACGTAAATAGATAAAAAAATCAAAGAAAACATCGGAAAAAGTGAATATATGAGCGTCTTTTCCCTATTTCTCTGTTTGTTTACTCCTAAGAAACTAAATTATGGTATAATATAAGGGAATTTCTAGAGAAAAGAGAAGATTATGTCAAATTATGCCATTATTTTAGCAGCGGGTAAAGGTACTCGCATGAAATCAGATCTTCCAAAGGTACTTCACAAAGTAGCTGGAATTTCGATGTTGGAGCATGTTTTTCGTAGTGTTGGTGCTATTCAACCTGAAAAAACAGTTACTGTAGTTGGTCACAAGGCAGAGCTAGTTGAGCAAGTATTAGCCGGTCAGACAGACTTTGTTACCCAATCAGAACAACTAGGAACTGGGCATGCTGTCATGATGGCAGAGCCTATTCTCCAAAATCGTACAGGCCACACATTGGTTATCGCTGGAGATACTCCTCTGATTACAGGTGAAAGCTTGAAAAACCTCTTGGATTTCCATATCAATCACAAAAATGTTGCGACGATTTTAACAGCTGAAGCGGCAAATCCTTTCGGATACGGTCGTATCGTCCGTAACGATAATGCTGAAGTTCTTCGTATTGTTGAGCAGAAAGATGCCACAGACTTTGAAAAGCAAATTAAGGAAATCAATACAGGAACTTATGTATTTGACAATGAGCGTCTTTTTGAAGCCCTTAAAAACATCAACACCAACAATGCCCAAGGTGAGTACTATATTACTGATGTGATTGGTATTTTCCGTAATGCGGGTGAGAAGGTTGGCGCCTATACTCTCAAGGATTTTGATGAAAGTCTTGGGGTAAATGATCGTGTAGCTCTTGCGACTGCGGAAGCAGTGATGCGTCGCCGTATCAATCAAAAGCACATGGTTAATGGTGTTAGTTTTGTCAATCCAGAAGCAACTTACATCGACATTGATGTTGAGATTGCTCCTGAAGTTCAAATCGAAGCCAACGTTACCTTGAAAGGTCAAACGAAGATTGGTGCGGAGACTATTTTAACAAATGGAACTTATATTGTAGATAGCACCATTGGATCTGGAGCTGTGATTACCAACTCTATGATTGAGGAAAGTTTGGTAGCAGACGGCGTGACTGTTGGTCCTTATGCCCATATTCGTCCAGGTTCAAGTCTGGCTGCTCAAGTTCACATTGGAAATTTTGTTGAAGTAAAAGGATCTTCAATCGGTGAAAATACCAAGGCGGGTCATTTGACTTATATTGGAAACTGTGAAGTGGGTAGCAACGTTAATTTCGGTGCAGGAACTATTACAGTCAACTACGATGGCAAAAATAAATACAAAACTGTCATTGGCAATAATGTCTTTGTTGGCTCAAACTCAACTATTATTGCTCCTGTAGAACTTGGGGATAATTCTCTGGTTGGAGCGGGTTCAACCATTACCAAGAATGTTCCTGCAGATGCCATTGCTATCGGCCGTGGACGACAAGTTAACAAAGATGAGTACGCAACACGCTTACCTCATCATCCTAAGAACCAGTAGGAGTTTGTCATGGAATTTGAAGAAAAAACGATTAGTAGGAAGGAAATCTATCAAGGTCCTATTTTCAAACTAGTACAAGACCAGGTGGAACTACCAGAAGGAAAGGGTACTGCCCAACGTGACTTAATTTTTCATAATGGAGCTGTTTGTGTACTAGCTGTGACAGCTGAAGACAAAATCGTTCTCGTTAAGCAATACCGAAAAGCTATCGAGGCGGTTTCTTATGAGATTCCTGCTGGTAAACTAGAACTTGGTGAAAATGCTGATCCAATGGCGGCGGCCCTTCGTGAATTGGAAGAAGAAGTTGCCTACACAGCTAAGTTAGAACTCTTATACGATTTCTATTCTGCAATTGGTTTTTGCAACGAAAAATTGAAACTCTACCTTGCAAGTGATTTGACTAAGGTAGATAATCCTCGTCCGCAAGACGATGATGAAACCTTGGAAGTTCTAGAAGTGAGTCTAGAGGAGGCCAAGAACCTGATCCAGTCAGGTCATATCTGTGATGCCAAGACCATTATGGCGATCCAGTACTGGGAACTACAAAAGAAATAGAGGAGAAACCCATGGGAAAACCTTTATTAACAGACGAAATGATTGAACGTGCCAATCGTGGTGAGAAAATCTCAGGACCACCTCTTCAAGATGATGAGGAAACAAAAATCCTACCAACGTCTTCACAACATTTTGGTTATTCACGTTCTAGAGACCACGGATTTAGTCAAGATACCTTAACAATCGAAGTAGAGCCAACGATTCATAAGAGTCGCCGCATTGAGAATACCAAGAGAAATGTTTTTAATTCGAAACTCAATCGCATCTTGTTTGCAGTTATCCTACTTTTGATTTTGTTAATTTTAGCGATGAAACTCTTGTAATTGAAAGGACTTGAAATGAAAATTGGAATCATTGCTGCCATGCCAGAAGAACTCGTATATTTGACTCAGAATTTGGATAAACCTCAAGAAGTCCAAGTCTTAGGAAATACATACTACACAGGCTCTGTTGGCAATACTGAAGTCGTTCTAGTTCAGAGTGGGATTGGAAAGGTCATGTCGGCTATGAGTGTAGCTATTCTAGCTGACCATTTCCAAGTAGAAGCCATCATCAATACAGGATCTGCAGGTGCTCTTGCTGAAGGGATTGCTGTTGGAGATGTAGTGATTGCGGATAAGTTGGCTTATCATGATGTGGATGTGACTGCTTTTGGCTATGCTTATGGCCAAATGGCGCAACAACCTCTTTACTTTGAATCAGATAAGGAATTTATCGCTAGGATTAAAGAAAACTTATCTCAGTTAGAACAGACATGGCACCTAGGCTTGATTGCTACAGGAGACAGTTTTATAGCTGGAGATGATAAAATTGCTAGTATCAAAACCCACTTTCCGGATGTTTTAGCAGTTGAAATGGAAGGGGCAGCCATTGCACAAGCGGCTCAGGCTCTTGGTCTACCTTTCCTAGTCATTCGTGCCATGAGTGACAATGCCAATCACGAAGCCTCTATCTCTTTTGATGAATTTATTATCGAAGCTGGACGTCGTTCTGCCCAAGTCTTACTAGCCTTTTTAAAAGCCTTAGATTAAGCGGAAATTTGACAGTTTATCTAGCTTATGATAAGATTTAAATAAAGAAAAGCTAGAAAACGTTTCAGAGGATATTATGAGTATTGAAATGACCGTCAGTGAGATTGCAGAGGTTTTAGGACTATCTCGTCAAGCAATCAACAATCGTGTCAAAGAACTTCCAGAAGAGGACACGAAAAAAAATGACAAAGGTGTAACTGTAGTTACTCGAAGTGGCTTGATCAAGCTAGAAGAAATCTATAAAAAAACGATTTTTGAAGATGAACCAGTCAGTGATGATGTTAAACAACGTGAACTGATGGAAATCTTGGTCGATGAGAAAAATGCTGAAATTCTTCGTTTGTACGAGCAGCTCAAGGCAAAAGACCGCCAGTTATCAGAAAAAGATGAACAGATGCGTATCAAAGACCGACAGATTGCTGAAAAGGACAAACAGTTGGACCAACAGCAACAGTTAACTCTTCAAGCGATGAAGGATCAAGAAACCTTGAAACTCGAGTTGGACCAAGCAAAAGAAGAAGTCCAAGCAACCAAAAAAGGCTTTTTTACTCGCCTTTTTGGAGGAAAATAAAGAAGCTGTTTGGGTTACTCACTAACCTAATGGCTTCTTTTATTATTTATAGTTTATTTTGGGTAGTAATTGAGGTAAATAATGGAAAAAATAAGAGATTATATCGCCTTTGATTTGGAATTCAATCAACACGAGGGGCTTACCCATTTAATTCAAGTATCGGCAGTCCGCTTTCAAGATGGACAAGAATGTGCTGCTTTTGATTCTTATGTTCATACTACAGCCCCATTGAAGAGTTTTATCAATGGTTTGACTGGAATCACAGCTGAAACCTTGAAAGATGCGCCAAAGGTAGAACAAGTTTTAAAGGACTTTCAGGCATTTGTTGGCGACTTACCTATTGTTGGTTACAATGCAGCTAAGAGTGATTTGCCTATTCTCTTGGAGCATGGCATTGATTATCGTGACCAGTATAAGGTCGACCTATATGATGAGGCTTTTGAACGCCGTAGTTCTGATTTACACGGCATAGCCAATCTTAAATTACAAACTGTAGCGAATTTTTTAGGCTTTCACGGGAAGTTTCATAACAGTTTAGAGGATGCCCGCATGACGGCGCGTGTTTACGAAGCTTTTTTGGAATCAGATGAAGGAAAGCTATTAATAGAAGACCAGAGTAGTTTTTCTATGAATAATCCTTTTGGTGGCTTAGATTTATCCCAATTTATAGACTAGGAGTGCTTATGAAACCTGAAAAACCTAAAAAGCTAGGTTTTAGGAAGATATACTATAACCTAGATAAGATTTTATTTCTATTTTTCTTGATATTTATGATGGTTGAGTTTGTCTGGCTACCATTAAATTCATGGATTGCTGGCATCCTTCTGAGACAAACCGGTTATTTGTTTATCTCCTACAATAACTTTTGGGCGATTATACAAGGCTCGCCTTTTATCAGTTTAGCCTTTCTCATCTTAATTGCAATCAATCTCCTGGTTGCCTATTTCCAGATTTGTCTTTTGTTTATAGGGGCTCGTCACCTTCTCTATCATGAAAAGAGAACTTTAATTGAGTACAGTAGAAAAGTATTTCACCAGAGCTTTCTATTCGTTAAGCGATTGAGCTTTTGTAAGATGGCCTTTGTCTTTTTTTACATTGCTTTGCTTTTCCCGTTCATCCGTAAGATTTTAAAAATCTACTACCTCAACAAGATTATTATCCCTGATTTTATTGTGAATTATTGGGAAGGTAAGCATTGGCTGGTAGGTCTGATGATCATAGCATCCGCTTGGATCTTTCTCTACATCTCTGTCCGATTTATGTTTGCCCTGCCTAAGATTCTCTTTGAAAGAAAGACAATAAGAGAAAGTGTGAAATATAGTCTCCAAAAGACAAAGAAAAATGTCCTTTTCTTCTCTTGGCATCTCTTACTCATTATTATTAAAACCTATCTCTTCTTCTTTGGTTTGTTAATTCCCTTGCTTTTTGCGCAAGCAGTGATGGATAATTTAACTCAAAAAGAATCCTTGATTCTCGGTGTGATTAATTTTGTCTTGATTAAAAATTTCCATTACATGACCCTGACTTATTTCCTAGTGAAGTTTGTTTCCTTCCTGACAGGAGAAGAACTAGAGATTATGCCAAGGCGAAAGAAAGATCATCTGATGAGATGGGGTGTCATGGGGTGTGCAAGCATCATCTTTGCCATAGAAGGCTACGTTTATCTGGAAACTCCAGATACCAATACACCTTTAGTGATTTCGCACAGAGGAGTAAGTAATAAAAACGGTGTTCAAAATACTGTGCAGTCTTTAGAAAAAACAGCTCAACTAAAACCAGATCTCATCGAAATGGATGTGCAGGAAACGAAAGACGGTCAGTTCGTGATGATGCACGATGCTAACCTCAAAAATTTAACAGGTATTAATGCTACACCGCAAGATTTGACTCTGGATGAATTAACAAATACAGATATTTACGAGAATGGTTATCAAACAAAGATTTCAAGCTTTGATGCCTATTTAGAGCGTGCAAATGCTTTAAACCAAAAATTGCTGATTGAGATTAAGACCAGTAAAAAAGATAGTCCGCAAATGATGGACCATTTCCTCGAAAAGTACGGAGCGACTATCAAGAAATATGGACACCAGATGCAATCGCTAGACTACCATGTGATTGATAAAGTGTTGACTTATGATTCTGAAATTCCAGTTTACTTTATTCTTCCCTATAACAGTATCTTCCCAAGAACCAAGGCAACTGGTTACACTATGGAGTACTCAACTTTGGACGAATACTTTGTCAATAAACTCTGGACAACTGATCAGAGACTCTATGTTTGGACCGTAAATGGTTCGGAGGCATTTGATAAAGCAGTTCGTCTCGGTGCAGATGGCATGATTACTGATGATCTTGAAATGGTCCAGTCACAAGTCACAATGGCTCAAGACGATCCGGAATATACGGAATTACTCTTAAAGAAAGCAATGGAATTCTTTGATTTCTAAGAAAAAAAAAGAGAAACAGATGTTTCTCTTTTTTTGTGGATTAGAAAGGCAATTTTCCAGCGAAAGCACCGAGTTTCTTCTTAGTCGTTTCATCAATTTGCTCAAGAGCAGCGTTAATTGCTTGCGCGGTCATATCTGAAAGTGTTTCGAGATCTTCTGAATCTACAACTGCTGGGTTGAAGTCAATGTTGACAACTTTTTTGTCACCAGTTAAGGTCGCTTGGACAAGCTCTTGAGCAGATTTTCCAACAAATTCCATGGCAGCGAGTTCTGCTTGGCTTTGTTCCATTTGTTTTTGAAGTTTTTGTGCTTGGCGCATCATGTTTTGCATGTTCATCATGGCGGTTTACAGTTCCCTTTTTTCTATTATTTTTCTTTTTATTTTATCAATTTTAGGAGCAAAAGTCTATTATTTGTTTAATTCATGAGATATATGACCTTTTATAATGAGTCTCTCAAACAACTTTTAAGAAATTTACTATGCACACCTAGTATTCTTTGCTAAACAAATAATTTCATTTAAGCTTTCTTTAAGGTTTCTATTATATTCTAAAGAACTCTATATTAACCGAACGTTGAATGGATAATATAGAGGATAACCTAATTTTATTTCTTGATTTATTATGGTCTTTCCGGATTTAGTAACACATTGTTCACTTTTTACCTTAAATGGTGTGTTGATTAGACTAAATGATTCACTGTCTTTTCTTCATGATGGAGGCAGATTGTGATATAATAGATGATAATGAGTTTTTTAGAATAAACTAAAGGAGAATATAAATGATCTATGCAGGAATCCTAGCCGGAGGAACTGGCACACGCATGGGAATCAGTAATTTACCAAAACAATTCTTGGAGTTGGGTGATCGTCCTATTTTGATCCACACAATTGAAAAATTTGTTTTGGAACCAAGTATTGAAAAAATTGTAGTTGGAGTTCATGGAGATTGGGTATCTCATGCTGAGGACTTGGTTGACAAGTATCTTTCTCTTCACAAGGATCGCATCATCATTACAAAGGGTGGTGCTGATCGCAATACCAGTATCGAGAAGATTATAGAAGCTATTGATGCCTACCGTCCAATCACTCCAGAAGATATCGTGATTACGCATGACTCTGTTCGTCCTTTTATCACACTTCGCATGATTCAGGACAATATCAAACTCGCCCAAAATCATGATGCGGTTGACACAGTAGTAGAAGCGGTTGATACCATTGTTGAAAGCACCAATGGTCAGTTTATCACTGATATTCCAAATCGTGCTCACCTTTATCAAGGTCAAACACCTCAAACCTTCCGATGCAAGGATTTCATGGACTTGTATGGATCCCTATCTGATAAAGAAAAGGAAATCCTGACGGATGCATGTAAGATTTTTGTTATCAAAGGGAAAGACGTTGCCCTAGCTAAAGGGGAATATTCAAACCTTAAAATCACAACTGTGACAGACTTGAAAATCGCGAAAAGCATGATTGAGAAAGACTAGGGCTATGATTAATCAAATTTATCAACTGACAAAACCAAAGTTTATCAATGTAAAATACCAAGAAGAGGACATTGATCAGGAGAATCATATCCTTATTCGTCCAAATTATATGGCGGTTTGTCATGCGGATCAGCGTTACTATCAAGGGAAGCGTGATCCAAAGATATTGGCTAAAAAGCTTCCTATGGCCATGATACACGAATCTTGTGGGACTGTTATTTCAGATCCAACTGGGACTTATGAAGTTGGTCAAAAGGTAGTTATGATTCCCAATCAACCGCCTATGCAGAGTGACAAGGAATTTTACGAGAACTACATGACAGGAACCTACTTCCTATCTAGTGGTCACGATGGTTTTATGCGAGAATTTGTCTCTCTTCCAAAAGACCGAGTCGTTTCTTATAATGATATCGAAGATACAGTTGCAGCAATTACTGAGTTTGTAAGTGTTGGTATGCATGCCATGGATCGTTTCTTAAATCTTGCTCATAGCAAGCGAGAGCGCATCGCAGTTATCGGAGATGGCAGTTTGGCCTTTGTGGTTGCTAATATTATCAATTACACCTTGCCAGAAGCAGAGATTATCGTCATTGGTCGCCATTGGGAAAAATTGGAGCTCTTCTCTTTTGCAAAAGAGTGCTACATTACTGATAATATACCAGAAGATTTAACCTATGATCATGGATTTGAGTGCTGTGGTGGGGATGGTACAGGCCCAGCTATCAATGACTTGATTCGCTATATTCGTCCACAGGGAACGATTCTCATGATGGGTGTGAGTGAATACAAGGTTAATATCAATACACGAGATGCTTTGGAAAAAGGATTGTTATTAGTGGGATCGTCTCGCTCTGGACGTGTTGATTTTGAGAAAGCCATTCAAATGATGGAAGTCAAGAAGTTTGCGAATCGTCTGAAAAATATTCTTTATGTTGAAGAACCAGTGAGAGAAATCAAGGACATTCACCGTGTCTTTGCTACAGACCTTAATACTGCTTTTAAAACAGTATTTAAGTGGGAAGTGTAGAAGATGGAGGTTAATTGTGGAGAAACTCATCAAAGAAAAAATTTCTTCTTTACTATCTGATGAAGAGGAAGTACTCAGTGTTGAACAGTTGGGAGGCATGACCAACCAAAACTATTTGGTTAAAACAACCAACAAACAGTATATTGTGAAATTTTTTGGTAAAGGGACTGAAAAACTCATCAATCGTCAAAATGAAAAGTACAATCTTGAACTTTTAGAGGATTTAGATTTAGATGTCAAAAATTACCTCTTTGATATTGAGTCAGGGATTAAAGTAAATGAATACATCGAATCAGCAGTAACTCTTGATTCAACATCTATCAAATCCAAGTTTGAAAAGATTGCACCAATTTTACAAACCATCCATGCTTCAGGGAAAGAATTAAGAGGAGAATTTGCTCCTTTTGAGGAAATCAGCAAATATGAATCCTTGATTGAGGGACCTATCCCTTATGAAAACTATGAAGCTGTAAGAAAAGATGTATTTTCACTAGAAAAGAGATTGGCTGATTTGAGTGTTGATAGAAAGTCCTGTCACATCGATTTGGTACCAGAAAACTTTATCGAGTCACCACAAGGTCGTTTGTATTTGATTGACTGGGAATACTCTTCTATGAATGACCCGATGTGGGATTTGGCAGCTCTTTTCTTAGAGTCTGAATTTACAAAGCAAGAGGAAGATGATTTCCTTTCCTACTATGAAAGTGACAAAACGCCTGTATCACGTGAGAAGATTCGTATCTATAAAATCTTGCAAGATACTATCTGGAGTTTGTGGACAGTGTACAAAGAAGCTCAAGGGGCTGATTTTGGAGATTACGGTGTCAATCGTTACCAAAGAGCTGTCGAAGGTTTGACTTATTATGGAGGTTAGGATGAAGAATAAAAATGGTGTTTCCTTTGGTCTGCTCTCTGGTATCTTCTGGGGATTAGGTCTAACAATTAGTGCTTATATCTTTTCAATTTTTACAAATCTTTCACCTTTTGTGGTGGCTGCTGCTCATGATTTCTTGAGTATCTTTATCTTGTTAGCTTTTCTTTTGGTAAAAGAAAGAAAAGTTCGTCTTTCGATTTTCTTAAATATTCGAAATGTGAGTGTAATTATCGGTGCTTTACTAGCAGGACCTATTGGTATGCAGGCCAATCTTTATGCGGTTAAATATATTGGTAGTTCTCTAGCTTCATCTGTATCGGCTATTTACCCAGCAGTTTCAGTTTTACTAGCCTTCTTCATTTTGAAACACAAGGTTTCAAAGAATACAGTATTTGGTGTTTTCTTGATTATTGCAGCGATCATTGCTCAAACCTACAAGGTTGAACAAGTTAACTCGTTTTACATTGGGATTCTTTGTGCCCTTATCTGTGCCATTGCCTGGGGGAGTGAAAGTGTTCTCAGCTCATATGCTATGGAAAGTGATTTAAGTGAAATTGAAGCCTTGTTAATCCGACAAGTAACCTCATTCTTGTCCTATCTTGTGATTGTGCTCTTTTCTCACCATTCGTTTGCAGAAGTGGCAGATGGGCAGTTACTAGGCCTCTTGCTTGTCTTTGCGGCCTTTAATATGATTTCCTACTTAGCTTATTATATCGCCATTAATCGCTTGCAACCTGCGAAAGCGACAGGTTTGAATGTGAGCTATGTAGTTTGGACTGTCTTATTTGCAGTTATTTTCTTGGGTGCACCGCTAGATATGCTGACAATCATCACTTCACTTATTGTTATGGCTGGTGTTTATATTATTATTAAAGAATAAAGGAGAATAGCGTGAAAGCAATTATCTTGGCAGCGGGGTTGGGAACTCGTCTGCGCCCTATGACTGAAAATACCCCTAAAGCCTTGGTTAAGGTCAACCAAAAACCTTTGGTAGAATACCAAATTGAATTTTTGAAAGAGCGTGGAATTGATGAGATTATCATTGTTGTCGGCTATCTCAAAGAACAATTTGACTACTTAAAAGAAAAATATGGTGTTCGTTTAGTCTTTAACGACAAGTATGCTGATTATAATAACTTCTACTCACTTTATCTAGTAAAAGAAGATTTAGCTAACAGCTATGTCATCGATGCGGATAACTATCTCTTCAAGAATATGTTTAGAAACGATCTAGAACGTTCTACTTATTTCAGTGTTTATCGTGAAGACTGTACAAACGAATGGTTCCTAGTTTATGGTGATGACTATAAGGTTCAAGACATTATTGTTGACAGTAAGGCAGGTCGTATTTTGAGTGGTGTATCATTCTGGGATACTCCAACTGCAGAGAAAATTGTTGGCTTTATTGATAAAGCTTACGAAAGTGGAGAATTTGTGGATCTCTACTGGGACAACATGGTTAAGGATAATATCAAAGAATTGGATGTCTATGTCGAAGAATTAGAAGGAAATAGCATCTATGAAATTGATAGTGTAAAGGACTACCATAAGTTAGAAGAGATTTTATCTACTATTGAGTAAGGAAAGAGAAGAAGGCTTGGGCCTTCTTTTTTTGTGGATTTTACAACAAGAATGTTTGATATTGATTGTATTCTTTAAATGAAACAAAAATTACAAAAAAAAGAACAAAATAAAACAAAAATTATTGACAACGATTTCATATAGTGTTATACTTATAGCATAAAAGATAATTGAAAGAAGGGAAAATGTTATGGGATTAGATCATTTCTTTGACAAAAACCTAGTGTTTTGCTTAGAAGCGAATAATCAAGAACAACTCTTTGATCAGGTAGCAAGCTTGTTGGAAGAACGAGAAATTGTCACTCCAACTTATCGTGAAGCCTTGATCACGCGTGAAAAGTCATTTCCAACTGGTTTAGATATGGAATTTCTAGGAAAGGACTTGCCAAATGTAGCGATTCCTCATACAGATATTGTTCATAATCTAGCTGAGAAAGTAGTGGTTGTTCGATTAGAAAAACCAGTAACTTTTCACAATATGATAGCTCCTGATAAGGAAGTAGAAGTATCCCTACTCTTCTTTATCATTAACAACTCAAGTTCAAGTCAAACAAATATTCTGGCTCAGTTGATGGACTTTTTCACAGGAAATGGACATCTGGAAGATCTATCAAAAATTTCCGAACCAGAAAAACTTTATGCTTACATTGCTGAAGCAACCGCTTAATCTTGTCTATTAAAATATAAAATCGGAGGAAATCCAAATGATTAAAATTCTTGCTGCCTGCGGTGCAGGTGTTAACTCAAGTCACCAAATTAAAAGTGCTCTAGAAGAAGAACTTTCAAACCGTGGTTATGATGTTCACTGTGATGCAGTCATGGTGAAAGATGTAAACGAAGACCTTATCAAGGGCTACGATATCTTTACACCAATCGCTGCAACTGACCTTGGTTTTGAACCAGGTATTCCAGTAATTGAAGCTGGCCCAATCTTGTTCCGTATTCCAGCGATGAGCGCTCCAGTATTTGACAATATTGAAGCAGCTATCAAAGAACACGGACTAAGCTAATTTATTCTTTATCTTGTTAACATTCATATAACTAAAAAAACGGGAGGAACTATTATGGATGTCATTATCGAACTAGCCAATAAGCTGTTCAAACCTATCTTGGATATGGGTGGACCAATTATCATGCTGATCATTTTGACAGTATTGGCTCTACTTTTTGGAGTGAAATTCTCCAAAGCGCTTGAAGGTGGTATTAAACTTGCCATCGCTCTTACTGGTATCGGTGCTATCATCGGTATGCTCAATGGAGCTTTCTCAGAATCACTTAAAAAATTCGTTGAAAACACTGGTATCCATTTGAACATCACTGACGTTGGTTGGGCACCACTTGCTACCATCACTTGGGGCTCTGCTTGGACACTTTACTTCTTGCTAGTAATGTTGATTGTCAACGTTGTGATGCTTGCAATGAAGAAAACGGATACACTTGACGTCGATATCTTCGATATCTGGCACTTGTCAATAACTGGTCTTTTGATTAAATGGTACGCAGATAACAATGGAGTTAGCCAAGGAGTTTCACTCTTCATCGCAACTGCAGCAGTTGTCCTTGTAGGTATTTTGAAGATCATCAACTCTGACCTGATGAAACCAACATTCGACGATCTTCTTAATGCACCAAGTTCATCACCAATGACTTCAACACACATGAACTACATGATGAACCCAGTTATCATGGTTTTGGATAAGATTTTTGAAAAATTCTTCCCAGGTCTTGATAAATATGACTTTGATGCTGCTAAATTGAACAAAAAAATCGGTTTCTGGGGATCTAAATTCTTTATCGGTTTCATCCTTGGTATTGTTATTGGTTTTATGGGGACTCCACAACCTGTTGAAGGACTTAAAGATGCTGCAAACTGGCAAGAAGTTATTAAAGGTTGGTTGTCTCTTGGTTTAACAGCCGGTGTAGCTTTGGAACTCTTCTCACTTATCGGATCTTGGTTCATCGCAGCCGTAGAACCACTTTCACAAGGTATTACAAACGTTGCTACTAAACGTCTTCAAGGACGTAAATTCAACATCGGTCTTGACTGGCCTTTCATCGCTGGTCGTGCTGAAATCTGGGCTTGTGCTAACGTACTTGCTCCAATCATGCTAGTAGAAGCTGTTCTTCTTTCAAACGTCGGTAATGGTATCTTGCCTCTTGCAGGTATCATCGCTATGGGTGTGACCCCAGCTCTCTTGGTTGTTACACGTGGTAAATTGCTCCGTATGATTATCTTCGGAACACTCTTGTTGCCTCTCTTCCTTCTTTCTGGTACTCTTATCGCACCATTTGCAACAGAACTTGCTAAAGGTGTAGGTGCCTTTCCTAAAGGTGTAGATAGTGCTCAATTGATTACTCACTCAACTCTTGAAGGACCAATTGAAAAACTATTTGGTTGGGCAATCGGTAATGCTACAACAGGTGATATCAAAGCAATCCTTGGTGCAGCAGCCTTCCTTGTATTCTATGTAGGTATCTTTGCTTGGTATAGAAAACAAATGATCAAACGTAACGAAGAATACGCAGCAAATGCTAAATAATTCGCTCCTATAAAATGTAAATTGTGAAAACTAGGTTGTTAATTTCCTACATTGGGAGTGGCAACCTAGTTTTTTATATAAAAATCTAAAAATAGTTGGAGAATATTATGGTAATTGAAATCAAATCAGACCAGTTAACGGTCCAGTTTAAAATCTTAGGTGGCGCCTTGTCGTCAATCAAGGACCGAGAAGGCATTGAGTATTTGTGGCAAGGAGATGCCACTTACTGGAGTGGACAAGCGCCAGTACTTTTTCCAATCTGTGGCTCTTTAAGAGAAGATACAGCCTTCTACAGTCATGCAGATGGAACAGAGACGAAAGGAAACATTCCTCGCCATGGTTTGGTCCGTAAAAAAGAATTTGAGTTGGTTGATCAAACAGAAAACAGCGTAACCTTTGCTATCGAAGATGATGAGAATACTTATCAAAACTATCCTTATCATTTCCGCCTTGAAATCACTTATAAGGTTACTGGCAAGACAGTTCGTACTCAATACAAGATTTTCAATAAAGAAACCAGCAAGGTCCTGCCATACTTTATTGGTGGACATCCAGGCTTTAATTGCCCTCTACTAGATGGCGAAACTTATGAAGATTACTATTTAGAGTTTGAGAAAGAAGAGACTTGCTCTGTTCCCCGTCCTTTCCCAGAAACAGGAATGTTAGACTTCCAAGATAGAAGTTTATGGTTGGATGGGCAAAAAGAATTAGACCTTAGCTATGATTTGTTTAGCACAGATGCAGTGACTTTGGATGAGTTGCAATCCAGAACAATTGCGCTTCGTTCTCGTAAGCATGAGAAGGGATTAAAAGTACACTTCCAAGAGTTCTCAAATCTCATCATTTGGTCAACTTTGAATAAGGGACCTTTCATTGCCTTTGAACCATGGTCTGGCTTATCAACTTCACTTGAAGAAGGAGATCATCTAGAAGATAAGAAGAATGTTCGTCTCTTGGAAGCTGGTCAAGTAGATCAGATTGGCTTTGATATTGAAATATTTTAGATAAAAAACCACAAAAACAAACATTTACTGTTGACTTTTTCTATAAATAGGAGTATATTATGTTTGTAAACAACAAATGATGTTTGTAACAAACAAATAATCACTTGTTATATTCTCTGTCGCAGAGAAAGTTTCTTTCTAGGAACTTGATTTCCTGGACTTGGATAAGGTGATATTCATCTCATTCAATCCAATTTGTCAATAAACTGCTAGAAAGTCTTTTGTAGGTAAACTGCTAACTATAAAAGTCTTTACTAGCCTAGAAAAATAAAAAGGAGTATACAATATGTCTATTGTTATCGGTGCAGATGCTGCAGGTTTGAGATTGAAAGAAGTTGTGAAAGACTTCCTAGAAAAAGAAAACTTCCACGTAGTGGATGTTACAGCAGAAGGCCAAGACTTTGTCGATGTGACTCTTGCTGTTGCTGCAGAAGTGAACAAAGAAGAACAAAACCTTGGTATCGTGATTGATGCTTATGGTGCTGGTCCTTTCATGGTCGCAACTAAAATCAAAGGAATGGTTGCTGCAGAAGTTTCAGATGAACGTTCAGCTTATATGACTCGTGGACACAACAACTCACGTATGATCACTATGGGTGCACAACTTGTTGGTGACGAATTGGCTAAAAACATTGCTAAAGGTTTTGTTAATGGTAAATACGACGGTGGACGTCACCAAATTCGTGTCGACATGTTGAACAAAATGTGTTAATTAGATTACAGTAAGAGAGGTAAGTTAAAAATGAGAATTGCAATCGGATGTGACCACATCGTAACAAATGAAAAAATGGCGGTTTCTGAATTCTTGAAATCAAAAGGACATGAAGTCATTGACTTTGGTACTTACGATCATGCACGAACACACTACCCAATTTTTGGTAAAAAAGTAGGGGAAGCAGTTGTTAGCGGACAAGCTGATCTTGGGGTATGTATCTGTGGTACTGGTGTTGGTATCAACAACGCTGTCAACAAAGTTCCAGGAGTTCGTTCTGCCTTGGTTCGTGATATGACAACAGCTCTTTATGCAAAAGAACAATTGAACGCCAATGTTATTGGTTTTGGTGGTAAAATCACTGGTGAATTGCTCATGTGCGACATCATTGAAGCTTTCATCAATGCTGAATACAAACCATCAGAAGAAAACAAAAAATTGATTGCGAAAATTGAGCACGTTGAAACTCACAATGCTCATCAAGCAGATGCAAACTTCTTTACAGAATTCCTTGAAAAATGGGATCGCGGTGAATACCACGACTAAGAGGTGACGCATGATTTTAACAGTCACAATGAATCCATCCATTGACATTTCTTATCCTTTGGATGAATTAAAAATTGACACTGTCAACCGTGTGGTGGACGTGACCAAGACAGCTGGTGGTAAAGGTCTCAATGTTACACGAGTTCTTTCAGAATTTGGTGATTCTGTTGCTGCTACTGGTTTGGTCGGTGGTAAACTTGGTGAGTTTTTAGTAGAGCATATCGACGATAAAGTATCGAAACGTTTCTTCTCCATTCAAGGAGAGACTCGTAACTGTATCGCTATTCTCCATGGAGACAACCAAACAGAAGTTCTTGAAAAAGGTCCTGTAGTATTGGAACAGGAAGGTCAAGACTTTTTGGAACATTTCAAAAATCTCCTGGAGTCAGTTGAAGTAGTAGCTATCTCAGGTAGTCTGCCAGCAGGTCTTCCAGTTGACTACTATGCAAGCTTAGTAGAACTTGCTAATCGCGCAGGAAAACCAGTTGTTCTAGACTGCTCAGGTGCGGCTCTTCAGGCTGTCCTTGAATCACCACACAAACCAACAGTTATTAAACCAAATAACGAAGAATTGTCTCAGCTTCTAGGCAGAGAAGTTTCTGAGGAGTTGGATGAATTAAAAGAAGTTCTTCAAGAGCCTCTATTTGCAGGGGTTGAGTGGATAATCGTTTCACTTGGTGCAAATGGTGCTTTTGCAAAACATGGGGACACTTTCTACAAGGTAGATATTCCAAGAATTCAGGTAGTGAACCCTGTTGGATCTGGAGATTCTACTGTGGCAGGTATTTCATCAGGACTTCTTCATGAGGAATCGGATGCAGAACTCCTCATCAAGGCCAATGTCCTTGGTATGCTCAATGCTCAAGAAAAAATGACAGGTCATGTCAATATGGCCAACTATCAGGATCTATATGATCAATTAATAGTAAAAGAGGTATAAAATGGCTTTAACAGAACAAAAACGTGCACGCTTAGAAAAACTTTCAGATGAAAATGGCATTATTTCAGCCCTTGCTTTTGACCAACGTGGTGCTTTGAAACGCCTCATGGCTCAATACCAAACAGAAGAGCCGACAGTGGCTCAAATGGAAGAACTCAAAGTCTTGGTTGCAGATGAATTGACAAAATACGCATCCTCTATGCTTCTTGACCCTGAGTATGGTCTCCCAGCTACAAAAGCGCTTGATGCCAATGCTGGTCTTCTCCTTGCTTATGAGAAAACTGGCTACGACACAACAAGCACTAAACGCTTGCCTGACTGCTTGGATGTTTGGTCTGCCAAACGCATCAAAGAACAAGGTGCAGATGCTGTCAAATTCTTGCTTTACTATGACGTAGATAGCTCTGACGAACTCAACCAACAAAAACAAGCCTACATCGAGCGCATCGGTTCAGAGTGTGTGGCAGAAGACATTCCATTCTTCCTTGAAATCTTGGCTTACGATGAAAAAATCGCTGACGCAGGTTCTGCAGAATACGCAAAAGTAAAACCACATAAAGTTATCGGTGCCATGAAGGTCTTCTCAGACCCACGCTTCAACATCGATGTTTTGAAAGTGGAAGTTCCAGTCAACGTCAAATACGTTGAAGGCTTTGGCGATGGTGAAATCGTTCATACACGCGAAGAAGCGGCAGCCTTCTTCAAAGCGCAAGATGAAGCGACTAACTTGCCATATATCTACTTGAGTGCAGGTGTATCAGCTAAACTCTTCCAAGAAACACTTGTCTTTGCCCACGAATCAGGCGCGAACTTCAACGGTGTTCTTTGCGGCCGTGCAACTTGGGCTGGATCAGTTGAAGCCTACATCAAAGATGGTGAGGCAGCAGCTCGTGAATGGCTACGCACAACTGGATTTGAGAACATTGACGAACTCAACAAGGTTCTTCAAACAACAGCAACTTCATGGACTGAACGTGTATAAGTTTTCCCCCCTAATCTTAGGAACATTGATCTAAATAAAAATTTTAAAAAAAGTTGAATGTAAAGGTTTACAAAAAAACTGACTTGTGCTATACTTAAATCACAAGTTAATACAAGGTGAGTGTTACTAAGTAATATTAGGCATGATCACAGGTGAATTAGAGATCAAAAGATTTTCTAGTTCATTTGTGGTCATTTTTTATACTCATATACCTTTAAGATGCAAAAGGAGGTTGCCATGTATCGAATTCTAAACCCAATGAATCACAATGTTTCACTTGTCAGAAATGACAAAGGAGAAGAAGTGATTGTGATTGGTAAAGGGATTGCATTTGGAAAGAAGAAAGGGGACTTAATTGCTGAAAATCAGGTCGAGAAAATCTTTCGGATGAAGACAGAAGAGTCCAGAGAAAATTTTATGGCTCTCCTCAAAGATGTTCCGCTTGATTTTATCACAGTGACTTATGAAATCATTGATAAGCTATCAAAGAAATATCATTATCCGATTCAAGAGTATCTCTACGTAACCTTGACAGATCATATTTACTGCTCTTACCAAGCTCTAGCACAAGGAAGGTACAAGGATAGTAATCTGCCAGATATTTCCACTAAGTATCCTGTCGCTTTTCAAATCGCAAAGGAAGCCTTTGAAATCTATCGTCAGAAGTTGACAGAAAATTTCCCTGAAGACGAAATTATTCGGATTGCTTATCATTTTATCAATGCCGAAGGTGAGAATGAAGTGGAAGTTGTTGAGTCGATTGATAAGAGGAAAGAAATTCTCAGGAATGTTGAAGAAGTGCTAAAGGGTTATGCAATTCAACGAACCAAAGAGAATAATCATTTCTATGATCGTTTTATGATTCATCTCAACTATTTTTTGGATTATTTAGACCGTTCCAGAGATGATAATCAATCACTTCTGGATATGGAAGATCATATTAAACAATCCTATCCAAAAGCGTTCGAGATTGGTTCCAAGATCTATGATGTGATTACGCAACATACGGGTCTTGATTTGTATAAAAGTGAACGAGTTTATCTAGTTCTACATATCCAACGTTTATTGTCATAAAAATTTAATTAAAAATACATAAGGAGAATTCTATCATGAATAGAGAAGAAGTAACATTGTTAGGTTTTGAAATCGTAGCCTATGCTGGCGATGCACGTTCAAAACTATTGGAAGCCTTGAAGGCTGCTGAAGCTGGCGATTTTGCGAAAGCAGATAGCTTAGTCGATGAAGCTGGTTCTTGCATCGCGGAGGCACACCACGCGCAAACAAGTCTATTGACTAAGGAAGCAGCTGGTGAAGATTTGGCCTATAGTGTAACCATGATGCATGGCCAAGACCACTTGATGACGACTATCTTGTTAAAAGATTTGATGCACCATTTAATCGAACTCTATAAGAGAGGAGTTAAGTAATGAATAAATTAATTGCTTTTATCGAGAAAGGGAAACCTTTCTTTGAAAAACTATCTCGTAATATCTATCTTCGTGCTATCCGTGATGGTTTCATTGCAGGGATGCCTGTTATTCTCTTCTCAAGTATCTTTATCTTGATTGCCTTTGTTCCTAACTCATGGGGCTTTAAATGGTCTGATGATGTTGTTAATCTCCTCATGAAACCTTATAGCTATTCAATGGGGATTCTAGCTCTCTTGGTAGCTGGTACAACAGCTAAGTCATTGACCGACTCAGTAAACCGTAGCATGGAAAAAACCAATCAAATCAACTATATGTCAACACTTTTGGCAGCAATTGTTGGTTTGTTGATGTTGGCAGCTGATCCTATCGAAAATGGTCTAGCTACTGGATTCTTGGGGACAAAAGGTTTGCTTTCAGCCTTCCTTGCTGCCTTTGTTACTGTAGCCATCTATAAGGTTTGTGTTAAGAACAACGTAACTATTCGTATGCCTGACGAAGTTCCACCAAATATCTCACAAGTTTTTAAAGATGTGATTCCATTCACTCTTTCAGTTGTTTCTCTATATGTTCTTGATTTACTAGCTCGTCATTTTGTTGGAGCCAGTGTAGCAGAATCAATCGGTAAATTCTTTGCACCATTATTCTCAGCCGCGGATGGCTATCTGGGTATTACCATTATCTTTGGGGCCTTTGCCTTCTTCTGGTTTGTGGGTATCCATGGACCATCTATCGTTGAACCAGCAATCGCAGCTATTACCTATGCAAATGCCGAAGTCAACTTGAACCTTCTCCAACAAGGTATGCACGCTGATAAGATTCTTACTTCTGGTACACAAATGTTTATCGTTACCATGGGTGGTACTGGTGCGACACTGGTTGTTCCATTCATGTTCATGTGGTTAACAAAATCAAAACGTAACCGTGCAATCGGACGTGCTTCAGTAGTTCCAACTTTCTTTGGTGTAAATGAACCAATCTTGTTTGGTGCACCGCTTGTATTGAACCCGATTTTCTTTATTCCATTTATCTTTGCGCCAATTGCCAACGTATGGATCTTTAAATTCTTCATTGAAACGCTTGGCATGAACTCATTTACTGCCAACCTTCCTTGGACAACACCAGGTCCGCTCGGTATTGTTCTCGGTACAAACTTCCAATTCTTGTCATTTGTACTTGCTGCTTTGTTAATCCTTGTTGACGTAGCCATTTACTATCCATTCCTCAAGGTTTATGATGAACAAATTCTTGAAGAAGAACGTTCTGGTAAAGCCAATGATGAATTAAAAGAAAAAGTAGCTGCAAACTTCAATACTGCCAAAGCAGATGCGATTCTTGAAAAAGCAGGTGTAGAAGCAGCGCAAAACACAATCACTGAAGAAACTAATGTTCTCGTTCTTTGTGCAGGCGGAGGAACAAGTGGCCTCCTTGCAAATGCTCTAAACAAGGCAGCTGCAGAGTACAAGGTTCCTGTTAAAGCAGCAGCTGGTGGCTATGGTGCTCACCGTGAAATGTTGCCTGAGTTTGATCTGGTTATCCTTGCTCCTCAAGTTGCTTCAAACTTTGAAGACATGAAGGCCGAAACCGACAAACTTGGTATCAAACTTGCTAAGACAGAAGGTGGCCAATACATTAAATTGACTCGCGATGGAAAAGGCGCTCTTGCCTTTGTTCAAGCGCAGTTCGAAGAATAAAATGTAAATAGCGAAGAAGTGAGATGGAGGAATTCCTCCCAACTCTATCTCCATCTCATTTCTATTTCTTGAAAGGTGAATCAAATGACAAAAACACTTCCAAAAGACTTTATTTTTGGCGGGGCAACAGCAGCCTATCAAGCAGAAGGTGCTACCAATACTGATGGTAAAGGACCAGTAGCGTGGGATAAATATCTTGAAGATAACTACTGGTACACTGCTGAACCAGCCAGTGATTTCTATCACAAATACCCAGTTGACCTCAAACTTGCAGAAGAGTATGGTGTTAATGGTATCCGTATTTCAATCGCTTGGTCACGTATCTTTCCAACTGGTTATGGGAAGGTTAATGACAAGGGGGTTGAGTTCTATCATAATCTATTTGCAGAATGTCACAAACGGCATGTTGAGCCCTTTGTAACTCTTCATCACTTTGATACGCCAGAAGCTCTACATTCAAATGGAGACTTCTTAAACCGTGAAAACATTGAACACTTTGTAGACTACGCGGCTTTCTGTTTTGAAGAATTCCCAGAAGTAAACTATTGGACAACCTTTAATGAAATTGGGCCAATTGGTGATGGTCAATACTTGGTTGGGAAATTCCCTCCAGGTATTCAGTACGACCTTGCTAAAGTATTCCAATCTCATCACAATATGATGGTGTCGCATGCGCGTGCAGTCAAGCTATATAAAGGTAAAGGTTATAAAGGTGAAATTGGTGTGGTTCATGCCCTGCCTACTAAGTATCCTCTGGATCCAGATAATCCAGCAGATGTTCGAGCGGCTGAGTTAGAAGATATCATTCACAATAAATTTATTTTGGATGCAACTTATCTAGGACGATATTCCGAAGAAACCATGGAAGGTGTCAACCATATCTTAGCAGTCAATGGTGGAAGCTTAGATTTGCGTGAAGAAGACTTCGCAGTCCTAGAAGCTGCAAAAGACTTGAACGACTTCCTAGGAATTAACTACTACATGAGTGATTGGATGCAAGCCTTTGATGGAGAGACGGAAATCATCCACAATGGAAAAGGTGAAAAAGGAAGCTCTAAGTATCAGATTAAGGGAGTTGGTCGTCGTGTAGCTCCTGATTATGTCCCACGTACCGATTGGGATTGGATTATCTACCCTCAAGGTTTGTATGACCAAATCATGCGCGTGAAGAAAGATTATCCTAATTACAAAAAAATCTACATCACTGAGAATGGTCTCGGATACAAAGATGAGTTTGTGGATGGGACAGTCTACGATGATGGGCGGATTGATTATGTTAAGAAACATATGGAAGTGATTGCATCTGCAATCTCTGATGGAGCCAATGTCAAAGGATACTTTATCTGGTCGCTGATGGATGTCTTTTCTTGGTCAAATGGCTATGAAAAACGTTACGGTCTCTTCTATGTTGATTTTGAAACCCAGGAGCGTTATCCTAAGAAATCAGCTCACTGGTACAAGAAACTAGCTGAGACCCAACTTATTGAATAAAATTCAACAAAAATTCCCCGCCAAAAGGCAGGGGAATTTTTATGGTTTTGATAAAAGAATGGTTGTTTGTTTCGACAAATCTTCAAATGTTTCCTGACTCAGTTTGGAATCTGAAACGATGGTATCAATCTCTGAGATATTGTAGAAAGTGTAAAAATCAAACTTATTAAACTTGCTGTGGTCTGCCAGTAAGTATTTTTTATTGGCATTGTTCAAGGCGATTCGTTGAACCTCGCCCTCTTCTTCACTGAAAGTAGCAATAGCTTTATCCTTGATACCATTACAACTTACAAAAGCTTTAGAAAACTGAAGATTGGCTAAATCCTGCAGGGTAAGTGTTCCCACAAAAGCTCCAGTGATAGAGCGATAATTTCCACCAATCAAAATCAAATCTGTTAGTTTTCGTTCGTTTAGGATGAGAAAAACAGGAAGGCTGTTTGTTACAACACGAATATTATCTATAGGGAGCTCACGAGCAAAACATTCTAAGGTTGTTCCTGGTCCGATAAAAATGGTTTCACCTTCGTCAATCAAATGACCGGCAAAACGGCTAATTTCTTGTTTTTCAGCAATCTGCAAGCCTTGTTTTTCGACGTTTGAGCGTTCGTTGTTTAATAGAGAACCTGTACGAAGTTTTTCAGCACCACCATGCACACGAACCAGCAAATCTTTATCTGCCAATTCTTGTAAGTAGCGGCGAGCTGTCATATCTGATACATCAAGACTCTCCATAATCTCTTTTACAGTAATAGTGCCTTTTGTGTTTACTGCTTCTAGAATACTATCTAGTTTTTCTTGCTTTAGCATCCTTATCACCTCGATTTCTACTATTATTATCTTACCATAAAACACTCAATCAATCAAATAGAAAAAAACAAAATAAAACAAAAACAAAAATACCATGGTTGTTTTAAACAAACCATGATATTTTGAACGATTGATCAAATTAGTCTAAACCGTAGTTGTAATCCTCATCTTGCATAGCTTCAACTTCACCAAGGAGGTAACCATTTCCGACTTGAGAGAAGAAGTCGTGGTTAGAAGTTCCTGTTGAAATACCGTTCATGACGATAGGATTGACATCATCAGCCGAATCTGGGAAGAGTGGATCTTGTCCAAGATTCATCAGAGCCTTATTGGCATTGTAGCGAAGGAAGGTTTTAACTTCTTCAGTCCAACCAACACCGTCATAGAGACTTTCAGTGTAACCCTCTTCGTTCTCATAGAGGGTATAGAGCAAGTCGTACATCCATTCTTTGAGTTTTTCTTGCTCTTCTTCAGGTAGTTCATTGAAACCAAGTTGGAATTTGTAACCAATGTAGGTTCCGTGAACAGACTCATCACGAATGATCAGTTTGATGATTTCCGCAACGTTGGCCAATTTGTTGTTACCGAGATAGTAGAGGGGGGTGAAGAAACCAGAGTAGAAGAGGAAGGTTTCAAGGAAGACACTGGCAACTTTCTTTTCTAGTGGGCTACCATTGAGGTAGATTTCATTGATAATTTCTGCTTTTCTTTGTAGGTAGGGATTAGTGTTGGTCCATTCAAAGATTTCTTCAATTTCAGCCTTGGTGTTTAAGGTAGAGAAGATTGATGAATATGATTTAGCGTGAACAGATTCCATAAACTGGATGTTGTTGAAAACAGCTTCCTCATGCGGTGTACGGATGTCTGAGCGAAGCGCCTGAACTCCTGTTTCAGATTGCATGGTATCCAAAAGGGTCAAACCACCAAAGACTTTTCCTACTAAGTCTTTTTCTTTGTTTGATAGTTTT
Source organism: Streptococcus sp. oral taxon 064 (assembly GCF_001683375.1). Taxonomy (GTDB): domain Bacteria; phylum Bacillota; class Bacilli; order Lactobacillales; family Streptococcaceae; genus Streptococcus; species Streptococcus oralis_S. Next base: position 1,571,579 of record NZ_CP016207.1, read on the forward strand.
CTCCAGTCGTCTAGGTCATTTGACAAGGGGATACGCGTATCGAGCCAGAATTGCTCTGTCAGCTTTTCCCAAGTTGATTTGTCGATGACATCTTCGATGGCATTCCAGTTAATGGCTTTGTAGTAAGTTTCCATTTTGTAAAATTTCTCCTATATATTTTGTTAATGCAAATGCTTTTTAATGATATTTGCGTAATGATGTAAATTTCTCTTTTCGAGTTCTTTTAGAAAAACTTCTAATGGTGGAATATTACTCATATATGGAGAACTATCTGGCCCAGTGTAAAGACCGCCACCTGGCCCAGTGTAAAGACCACCGCCTGGTCCAGTATAAAGACCACCACCTGGTCCAGTGTAAAGACCGCCACCTGGTCCAGTGTAAAGACCGCCACCTGGTCCAGTGTAAAGACCGCCACCTGGTCCGGTGTAAAGACCGCCACCTGGTCCAGTGTAAAGACCACCATCTGGTCCAGTGTAAGCACCACCACCTGGCCCAGTGTAAAGACCACCACCTGGTCCGGTGTAAAGACCACCACCTGGTCCAGTGTATCTATTTCTAACCCACATTAATCCAGTCCTTTCAAATTATGCTTAAATCACACAGCTTTCACATTGGTTAGCACCGACTTCCCCACCATCATCTGTAAAGGTACGGACGTAGTAGATAGACTTGATACCCTTGTTGAAGGCATAGTTACGAAGGATAGACAAGTCACGTGTCGTTTGTTTGTTCTCTTTCTTCCATTCGTAAAGACCTTTTGGAATGTCGCTACGCATGAAGAGAGTGAGTGAAAGTCCTTGATCCACGTGTTCAGTTGCGGCAGCGTAAACATCAATCACCTTACGCATATCCATGTCATAAGCAGAAGTGTAGTAAGGGATAGTATCTGTTGACAAGCCTGCAGCTGGATAGTAGATTTTACCGATTTTCTTCTCTTGGCGTTCTTCGATACGTTGTGTAATCGGGTGGATAGAAGCAGAAACGTCGTTGATGTAGCTGATAGAACCATTTGGAGCAACAGCAAGGCGGTTTTGGTGATAAAGACCATCTGCTTGAACCTTTTCGCGAAGTTCAGCCCAATCAGCAGCACTTGGAATAAAGACATCTTTGAAGAGTTCTTTAACACGGTCTGATTTTGGAACAAACTCGCCTGTCACATACTTGTCAAAGTAGCTTCCATTAGCATAGTCTGATTTTTCAAAGTTGTGGAAGGTGATACCACGTTCACGCGCGATGTTATTAGATTCTACCAAGGTCCAGTAGTTCATAAGCATAAAGTAGATGCTTGTAAATTCAACTGACTCAGGAGATCCGTACTCAATCAGTTGTTGGGCAAGGTAACTATGAAGCCCCATGGCACCAAGACCAAAGGTGTGAGCCAAACTGTTTCCATGGTCGATAGTAGGGACAGCTACGATGTGTGAACTATCTGTAACGAAAGTAAGGGCACGAACCATAGCGCGAATAGAACGACCAAAGTCAGGTGAAGTCATCATGTTGACCACGTTGGTTGATCCAAGGTTACATGAAACGTCTGTTCCCATTTGAAGGAATTCTTGAGCATCGTTAATCAAGCTTGGTTCTTGAACTTGAAGAATCTCAGAACACAAGTTACTCATGATAATCTTACCATCAACCGGGTTTGCACGGTTAGCTGTATCAATGTTGACGACATAAGGGTAACCAGATTCTTGTTGCAATTTAGAGATTTCAGTTTCCAAATCACGCGCCTTGATTTTTGTCTTGCGGATATTTGGATTTGCGACCAATTCATCGTATTTTTCAGTGATGTCGATGTAGTTGAATGGCACACCATACTCAAGTTCTACAGAGTACGGGCTGAAGAGGTACATTTCTTCATTTTTACGAGCCAATTCGTAGAACTTATCGGGTACTACAACACCGAGTGAAAGAGTCTTAACACGAACTTTTTCATCGGCATTTTCTTTCTTAGTGGAAAGGAAAGCGATGATATCTGGGTGAAAGACATTGAGGTAGACAACCCCAGCACCTTGACGCTGACCCAATTGGTTAGAGTAAGAGAAACTGTCTTCGAAGAGTTTCATAACTGGTACGACACCAGAAGCTGCTCCTTCATAACCTTTGATAGGTGCGCCAGCTTCACGAAGGTTGTTTAGAGTAATACCTACACCACCACCGATACGTGAAAGTTGAAGAGCTGAGTTGATAGAACGTCCGATAGAGTTCATGTCATCAGTTACTTGAATCAAGAAACAAGATACCAACTCCCCACGACGAGCACGACCTGCGTTCAAAAAGGAAGGAGTAGCAGGTTGGTAGCGTTGGTGGATGATTTCATTGGCAATATCAGTCGCAATTGCTTCATCCCCGTCAGCAAAGTAAAGTGCATTAAAGAAGACACGGTCTTCCATACTTTCAAGGTAATATTCACCGTCATTAGTCTTCAAGGCATACTGGTTGTAAAACTTATAGGCAGCCATGAATGATTTGAATTGGAAGTTTTGGTCTTTGATAAATTGATGCAATTCTTCCAAAAACTCTGGACGGTATTTCTTGAGAAATGCAGTTTCGATGTAGTTGTGTTCAATGAGGTAGTTGATTTTATCAGTAATTGAATCAAAAACCATGGTATTTGGAACTACATTTTCTTTAAAGAAGGCATCCAAGGCTTCCTTATCTTTATGAAGCATGATTTGTCCATTGACAGGACGGTTGATTTCGTTATTGAGACGGAAGTAAGTTACGTCCTCAAGATGTTTTAATCCCATAAAATTTCCTTTATCTAATTACAAAAGAAAGGCCTCTAAGTTAGCCCTAGAAGCAATCTCTTCTGGATGATGTACTAAGATTATGCTAATTGTTTCAGTTTTCCTGGTTGGAAGCCTGAAAAGACTTCAGTTGGTGTTTGGATAACAGGAGCAGCGCTGAAACCGAGCTCTTTAACTTGATCGATGTACTCTGGTTGCTCGTCGAGATTGATCTCACGATAAGCGACATTGTTGCTGTCCAAGAAACGCTTGGTCATCTTACATTGGACACAGTTGTTTTTAGAATAAACGGTTACCATTTTCGTAACTCCTCTTTCAAAATTGATTACTTTCTTAGTATATCAGAAAAAAAAACTTTGTCAAACTTTTTAAACTAAATCTTGTGCTAAAAAGTTACAGTTTCAAAAACAAAGCACAAGATATAGTGTTTTGTCAGAGTGTAAAATTGGGTTTTCATTGAACTATCAAAGTTTATCAAAACAAAAAAACTATATACTGTATATTGGTAAGATAAATAGAAGATTTTCAGCAAGTTATCTGAAAGGAAATAGAAGAAAGTCCATAAAACACTTGAAAAATAATCTAGAAGGTGATATAATACAGTCTTGTAAGGGTTATCACATATAATCCAAAAAAGAAATAACTAAAGGAGAGTCAAACTATGGCTTCTAAAGATTTCCACGTAGTGGCAGAAACAGGTATTCACGCACGTCCAGCAACATTGTTGGTTCAAACAGCTAGCAAATTTGCTTCAGATATCACTCTTGAATACAAAGGTAAATCAGTAAACCTTAAATCTATCATGGGTGTTATGAGTCTTGGTGTTGGCCAAGGTGCTGACGTTACAATTTCAGCTGAAGGTGCAGATGCTGACGATGCAATCGCTGCTATCACTGAAACTATGGAAAAAGAAGGATTGGCATAAGGAAAATGACAGAAATGCTTAAAGGAATCGCAGCATCTGATGGTGTTGCAGTTGCAAAAGCATATCTACTCGTTCAACCGGATTTGTCATTTGAGACTATTACAGTCGAAGATACAAACGCAGAAGAAGCTCGCCTTGATGCCGCTCTACAAGCATCACAAGACGAGCTTTCTGTTATTCGTGAGAAAGCAGTAGGTACGCTCGGTGAAGAAGCAGCTCAAGTTTTTGACGCTCACTTAATGGTTCTTGCTGACCCAGAAATGATCAGCCAAATCAAGGAAACAATCCGTGCGAAGAAAGTGAATGCAGAAGCAGGTCTGAAAGAAGTAACAGACATGTTTATCACTATCTTTGAAGGCATGGAAGACAACCCATACATGCAAGAACGCGCTGCGGATATCCGCGACGTGACAAAACGTGTATTGGCAAACCTACTTGGTAAAAAATTACCAAACCCAGCTTCTATCAATGAAGAAGTGATTGTGATTGCGCATGACTTGACTCCTTCAGATACAGCTCAATTGGACAAAAACTTTGTAAAAGCTTTTGTAACCAACATTGGTGGACGTACAAGCCACTCAGCTATCATGGCGCGTACACTTGAAATTGCAGCAGTATTGGGTACAAACAACATCACTGAAATCGTTAAAGATGGTGATATTCTTGCCGTTAACGGTATCACAGGTGAGGTTATTATCAACCCAACTGATGAGCAAGCAGCAGAATTCAAGGCTGCTGGTGAAGCTTATGCGAAACAAAAAGCTGAATGGGCTCTCTTGAAAGATGCACAAACAGTAACTGCTGATGGTAAACACTTTGAATTGGCTGCCAACATCGGTACTCCAAAAGACGTTGAAGGTGTCAATGACAACGGTGCAGAAGCTGTTGGTCTATACCGTACAGAGTTCTTGTATATGGATTCTCAAGACTTCCCAACAGAAGATGAGCAGTACGAAGCTTACAAGGCTGTACTTGAAGGAATGAACGGTAAACCTGTTGTCGTTCGTACAATGGATATCGGTGGAGATAAGGAACTTCCTTACTTCGATATGCCTCATGAAATGAACCCATTCCTTGGATTCCGTGCCCTTCGTATCTCTATCTCTGAGACTGGAGATGCTATGTTCCGCACACAAATCCGTGCCCTTCTTCGTGCTTCTGTTCACGGTCAATTGCGTATCATGTTCCCAATGGTTGCGCTCTTGAAAGAATTCCGTGCAGCGAAAGCAGTCTTTGACGAAGAAAAAGCAAACCTTCTTGCTGAAGGTGTTGCAGTTGCGGATAATATCCAAGTTGGTATCATGATCGAAATCCCAGCAGCAGCAATGCTTGCAGACCAATTTGCTAAAGAAGTTGACTTCTTCTCAATTGGTACAAACGACTTGATCCAATACACAATGGCAGCAGACCGTATGAACGAACAAGTTTCATACCTTTATCAACCATACAACCCATCAATCCTTCGTTTGATTAACAACGTTATCAAAGCAGCTCACGCTGAAGGTAAATGGGCTGGTATGTGTGGTGAGATGGCTGGTGACCAACAGGCTGTTCCACTTCTTGTCGGAATGGGCTTGGATGAGTTCTCTATGTCAGCAACATCTGTACTTCGTACGCGTAGCTTGATGAAGAAATTGGATACAGCTAAGATGGAAGAGTACGCAAACCGTGCCCTTACAGAATGCTCAACAATGGAAGAAGTTCTTGAACTTCAAAAAGAATACGTTAATTTTGATTAATCGAAAAGTCCTTGCAACTCAGTTGCAGGGACTTTTTTAAAGAATTTTCAAGAAAATCTTTTTTATATAAAGTCCATTTTAGAGAAAGTAGCGGTGAAGCATTAAAAAATACTTAACTGGTTCATAAAATTCTTGACAAGTTGCAAATTTAGGAGTAAACTATTAACCAGTTAATTAATAGAGAGGAGTTTCTGCAATTTAGAAATGAATTGCAAATAGAAATATCAAAAAAGAAAGTGAGTTTCAATGAAAATTAATAAAAAATACCTTGCTGGTTCTGCGACAGCTTTAATTTTAAGTGTCTGTTCTTACGAGTTGGGACTGTATCAAGCTAGAACAGTCAAAGAAAATAATCGTGTTTCCTATATAGATGGAAAACAGGCGGCACAAAAAACGGAGAATCTGACTCCTGATGAGGTTAGCAAGAAAGAAGGCATCAATGCGGAGCAAATCGTCATCAAGATAACAGACCAGGGCTATGTCACTTCGCATGGCGACCACTATCATTACTATAATGGCAAAGTCCCTTATGACGCTATCATCAGTGAAGAGTTGCTGATGAAGGATCCAAACTACCAGCTCAAGGATGAGGATATTGTCAGTGAAATCAAGGGTGGTTATGTGATCAAGGTAGATGGAAAATACTATGTTTACCTTAAGGACGCATCTCATGCGGATAATGTCCGTACAAAAGAAGAAATCAATCGACAAAAACAAGAACATAGTCAGCATCGTGAAGGAGGGACTTCAGCAAATGATGGCGCGGTAGCCTTGGCACGTTCACAGGGACGCTACACCACAGATGATGGTTATATCTTTAATGCCTCTGATATCATAGAAGATACAGGTGATGCCTATATCGTTCCTCATGGCAATCACTTCCACTATATTCCTAAGAGTGATTTGTCTGCCAGCGAATTGGCTGCTGCAGAAGCCTTTCTATCTGGTAGAAGTGGCCAATCAAATACGCCTACTTATCGCCGTACCAATAACAACAGTGTTAGCAGCGATGTAGATAGATGGACTCCATCCTATAATAATCAAAGTAACAGCTATACGAACACGAACACAGCTAACAACAGTAGCGACGATAATCAAGCAAGTCAGAGTGATGGGGATATTGATAGCCTTCTGAAACAACTTTATGGCTTGCCACTCAGCCAACGACACGTAGAATCTGATGGCCTTGTCTTTGATCCGGCACAGATTACGAGTCGAACAGCTAGAGGAGTTGCTGTGCCTCATGGGAATCATTACCATTTCATCCCTTATACACAGATGTCTGAATTGGAAGAACGAATCGCTCGTATTATTCCTCTACAGTACAGTTCGAACCATAGGGTGCCGGATTCAAGACCAGAACAACCAAGTCCACAACCGACTCCGGAACCTAGTCCGAGTCCACAACCTGCACCAAATCCTCAACCAGCTCCAAGCAATCCAATTGATGAAAAATTGGTTAAACAGGTGATTCGAAAAGTAGCTGATGGCTATGTATTTGAGGAGAATGGAACCTCACGTTATATTCCTGCTAAGAAGCTTTCAGCAGAAACAGCAGCAGCCATTGATGGTAAACTAGACAAGCAAGAAAGTTTGTCTCATAAACTCGGAGCTAAGAAAACCAATCTCCCATCTGGTGATCGAGGATTTTACAATAAGGCTTATGATTTACTAGCAGCAGTTCATCAAGACTTACTTGCTAATAAAGGGCGTCAAGCTGATTTTGACACTTTGGATAAACTGTTGGAACGTTTAAATGATGAAAGCAGTGATAAAGTCAAGTTGGTGGATGATATCTTGGCCTTTCTAGCACCGATTCGTCATCCAGAACGTTTAGGAAAACCAAATGCGCAAATTGCCTACACTGATGATGAGATTCAGGTAGCCAAGTTGGCAGGCAAGTATACAACAGAAGATGGCTATATCTTTGATCCTCGTGATATCACCAGTGATGAGGGGGATGCCTATGTAACTCCGCATATGACCCACAGTCATTGGATTAAAAAAGATAGTTTGTCTGAAGCCGAAAGAGCGGCAGCCCAGGCTTATGCTAAAGAGAAAGGTTTGACTCCTCCTTCAACAGACCATCAGAATCCAGGAAATACAGAGGCTAAAGGAGCAGAAGCTATCTACAACCGCGTGAAAGCAGCTAAGAAGGTGCCGCTTGATCGTATGCCTTACAATCTCCAACATACCGTGGAAGTTAAAAACGGTAGTTTAATCATTCCTCATTATGATCATTACCATAACATCAAATTTGAGTGGTTTGACGAAGGACTTTATGAGGCACCTAAGGGGTATAGTCTAGAAGATCTCTTTGCGACTGTGAAGTACTATGTCGAACATCCAAACGAACGTCCGCATTCAGATAGTGGTTGGGGAAATGCAAGTGACCATGTTCAAAGAAACCAAAATGGTCAAGCTGATAACAATCATACGGATAAACCATCAGTAGAGAAACCTCGGGCAGACAAACCTGAGGAAGAAAAGCCGCGCGAAGAGAAGCCTCAAAGTGAGAAACCAGAATCTCCAAAACCAACTGAGGAGCCGGAAGAAGAATTACCAGAGGAACCAGAAGAACCTCAGGTCGAGACTGAAAAGGTTGAAGCGAAGTTGAGAGAGGCTGAAGAGCTACTTGCAAAGATCCAAGACCCCATTATCAAGTCCAATGCCAAAGAAACTCTCACTGGCTTAAAAAATAACCTGCTATTTGGTGCTCAGGATAACAATACCATTATGGCTGAAGCTGAAAAGTTGTTGGCTTTATTAAAGGAGAGCAAGTAAAGGTAGAAGCATTTTCTAGATCCTAAAAACAGGATAGGAGAACTAGAAAAGTTAAAATCGAAAATGAGAATAGAATGTAAGTTCTAGTTCTCATTTTTTTCATGAAAATGTGAAAAATATCTTGACATATAGTGTAAATAAAGATAAACTATTTACTAGTTAATTAAATGGTTAAATACTAGTTAAGGAGTAATGATGAAAAAAAGAACAATTCTACTATTAATGGCAAGTCTGTTGATTCTTGTCTTAGGAGCATGTAGCCAAAAAGAAAAACAAGAATCAAAAGGGATGAAGATTGTCACAAGTTTTTACCCAATCTATGCCATGGTCAAAGAGGTATCAGGTGACTTGAATGATGTACGGATGATTCAGTCAAGTAGTGGGATTCACTCCTTTGAACCATCAGCAAATGACATTGCTGCCATTTATGATGCGGATGTCTTTGTCTATCACTCTCATACGCTCGAATCTTGGGCTGGAAGTCTAGATCCTAACTTGAAAAATTCAAAAGTTAAGGTTTTAGAAGCTTCTGAAGGGATGACGTTGGAGCGTGTACCGGGTTTGGAAGATGTAGAAGCTGGTGACGGGATTGATGAAAAAACGCTCTATGACCCTCACACTTGGTTAGATCCTGAAAAAGCAGGCGAAGAGGCGCAGATTATTGCGGATAAACTTTCGGAGATTGACAGTGCTAATAAGGAGACGTATCAAAAGAATGCTAAAAACTTTATCGCTAAAGCCCAAGAATTGACTAAGAAGTACCAGCCTATTTTTGAAAAAGCGAGTCAAAAGACCTTTGTTACACAACACACAGCCTTTTCTTATCTCGCTAAACGCTTTGGTTTGAAACAACTTGGTATAGCAGGGATTTCACCTGAACAAGAGCCAAGTCCGAGACAACTAACAGAAATTCAAGAATTCGTTAAGACTTATAAGGTTAAAACCATCTTTACTGAGAGCAATGCTTCTTCTAAAGTCGCTGAGACTTTGGTCAAATCAACAGGAGTTAGCCTAAAGACCCTCAATCCTTTAGAAGCAGATCCTGAAAATGACAAAACTTACTTAGAAAATCTAGAAGAAAACATGAATGTTCTTGCAGAAGAATTAAAATGAGGAGATGATGAAAATGAAGAAGAAATACCTTGCAGCAGGATCGGCTCTTGTCCTTTCCCTAAGCCTTTGCATCTATGCATTGAACCAACACCAGGTAGAAGGAAACAAAGATAAAAATCGTGTGTCTTATGTCGATGGGAAGCAAGACTCTCAAAAAACAGAGACCCAGACACCAGACCAAGTTAGCAAAAAAGAAGACATTCAGGCTGAACAAATTGTCGTGAAAATCACAGACCAAGGTTATGTGACTTCACATGGTGATCATTTCCATTATTACAATGGTAAAGTTCCTTTTGACGCGATTTTCAGCGAAGAACTGTTGATGAAAGATGCCAATTATCAACTGAAAGATGCTGATATTGTCAATGAAATCAAAGGTGGCTACATTATCAAGGTTGATGGTAAGTATTATGTCTACCTTAAAGATGCGGCTCATGCTGATAATATTCGTACGAAGGACGAAATTGAACGCCAAAAACAAGGTCATACTCACGATGCACCAACTTCTAACAGTGCAGTGACACTTGCGCGATCACAAGGCCGTTATACTACCGACGATGGCTACATCTTTAATCCATCTGATATTATAGAGGATACTGGTGATGCTTATATCGTTCCTCATGGTGGACATTACCACTACATTCCAAAGAGTTCCTTGTCTGCTAGCGAATTAGCTGCTGCTCAAGCTTACCTTTCTGGAACTAGAAAACAACCGACTGTGACGGACTATCGTCCTAGTCCAAACGCAACTGGTCAAACTACCAACCCAAGTCAACAGGCTGAAACACCAAGTAATCAAGCTGAGAGTCTTCAAAGTCTATTGCAGCAACTCTATGCTCTTCCAAGTAGTCAACGTTATGCTGAATCAGATGGCTTGATTTTTGACCCTGCTAAGATTTCGAGCAGAACACCAAGTGGCGTAGCGATTCCACACGGAAATCACTATCATTTCATCCCATATACAAAACTTTCTGCCTTGGAAGAAAAGATTGCACGTATGATTCCTTTATCTAGCGACAGTGGGAAGCCAACACCTTTGGAAAATCCAAGCAAACCAGCAGAACATCCAGCTCAACCAGATCATCATCATGACCAAGACGGTGACCATGGAAGTCAGGATACCAACCATGAAGACCATGACCATGATGGAGAGGAGCATGACCACCACCACGGTGAAGAACATGATCATGGTTTTGCAGCTGACCGTGTTATTAGTGAAGATGAGCAAGGTTTTGTAGTTTCTCATGGAGATCACGCTCATTATTTCTTTAAGAAGGACTTGACTGCAGCCCAAATCAAAGCTGCCCAAGATCACTTGAAAGAAAATCATCAGTCTCAGCACGTTCAACCACTTGCAAAGACTGTGGAAAGTTTCTCAAGAGATGCTAGCGATGAAGAAAAAATCAAGTATATCTCACAGACCTACGGGGTTCCGCTCGAAGCGATTCGTATTTCAAACGGCTTCTTTGTCTTTGGAAATCCGGATCAAGCCTATGATCCAACCCATATCCATCCTTATGCTGTTCGAAAAGAACATGTTCGTATTCCTCTCCAAACTGGAAATCCAGAACTGGATTTCCTAAATGAACTTTATACGACTGCCCTACGTGATGGGGTGTCTCCTTATAGTTTGCAAGTAGAGAATGGTAGCTTTGTGATTCCTCACGGTGATCACAATCACTACATTAAGGTTCAGACAAATGGCTATGAAGTAGCTTTGAAAAATAAGATTCCGGCCCTACAATCGACCTATCAACCTGGAGCATTTGATGAACAAACAGTTCTATCTAAGGTGGATCAACTTTTAGCAGATAGCAGAAGTCTCTACAAAGACCAGCCAATCATGCAGAGACGGGTTGAACTTGCTTTGGGGCAGTTCACCGAAAATATGAAAAAATTGGCAACAAACTCAACTGCTGGATACCTAGCAGCATTGGATCTCTTTAATAAACAGTATATCCATGTGGACCAAAATGTGGCACCGGTTGAAACTTCACCTTTAGATAAGAAGTACCAAGCTCTAGTAGATAAGATCAATACATTGGATACAGATACTTATGGCTTGCCTAAGAAAGATCTTTTGGTACATTTGCAGGAAGCAAAACTAGCACAGGATGAGACAGAGTTGGCTGTCATTGAAGCGAAACTGCAGGCCTTGCAAGATTTCCGAGATCGGACAGGGGTTACAACAGTAGAGTACATCAAGTACTTCTACGAACATGTGTCTGATGGTCGTTTGAGAGAAGAACTTCGGAACCGTGTTGCCAAGTTGACATGGGAACTTTACCAGTCACAATCTTTCCTCAAAGCAACCAACTTGAACAAGTTATTCCCAACTATTTACCAAACTAAGTTAGAAGTAGAAGAAGCTCTCAAAGAAGAACCCGTTTCTACAAAAGTTGGTAAGACTATTCTAGATACGGAAAAAGTAGATAGTCAAACTGCTAAGACCGCCATCTATGAATTCCTAAAAGAACTCTACGGTGATTTTATGCCAGAAGAGCGGGTTAGTCATGTTAAGAAGGAAGAAGTGGATGCTCTCCTAACTAAAGCTGCCCAACTCCTAGCACGTGTCAAAGAAGATGGTGTCAAACAATCCCTAGCTGAAGAAACAGCTAATATCAAAGCGGCTACTGAAAAGGAAAATGCAGACCTTGACGAAGCTAAAACACAACTTGAGGATCTTTTAAATCGTATTGCAGCGACTATCCAACGAGAGAAAAAAGAAGCAGAACAAGATCCACAAACGGTGATTATCTACCAAAAACTCTATAATATCTTGCTCTCTCTTCACAAGTACTTAGAGGATAACAAAGGATCTGATGCTGACTTTGAACGTGTCGATGCCCTTTTTGATCAACTCGCAGCTAAAAGTAGTGATAAAGAAGGTCTCCTCACTCTAGCTAAAGAAATCATTAGCTTGAACCAAGAACTTCGTTCAAAAGCAAGTGAAACTGACAGTCAATCTAAGTCTGAGAAAGGCAGTGAAACAACTGCTTCTCAATCAAGCGAAAAGCAAGAGAAAAGTGAGACTGAGCCAAGTGCTCAACCAAACGAATAAAAAGAAAGACGAAGTAGCTGAGCTACCTCGTCTTTTTTAGTCTTTATAAGCTACAATACCAATGATGGTATCCACCGCACGCTCCATGGTCTGAAGACTGACGTATTCAAAACGTCCATGCATGTTTTCACCACCAGCAAAGATATTAGGAGTTGGGATCCCCATAAAGGAAATCTTAGACCCATCTGTTCCACCACGAATCGGTTCGATAATTGGCGCGATCCCTAAATCTTCCATAACAGCTTTAGCAATGGTAACGGGTGTCATGTCTTTCTCGATGACTTCTTTCATATTGTAGTACTGGTCTGTCAGAGTCAAGCTAACGCGATCATTCCCAAGCTCTTGATTCATCTTGTCAGCGATGGCTTGCATAGCTGCTTTACGAGCTTCAAAGGCATCTTTTTCAAAGTCACGGATGATGTAGCTTGCACGCGCCTCCTCGACACTACCTGTCACATCCATAAGATGATAGAAACCTTGATAACCATCTGTCAATTCAGGTCGGTCATTCTCTGGAAGTTGATTATGAAAATCAATCGCTAGCTGAAGGGCATTGACCATCTGTCCTTTAGCAGTACCAGGGTGAACATTGCGCCCTTGGAAATGAAGCTCAGCAGCAGCTGCTGAGAAAGTTTCATACTGAAGCTCACCTAGCGGACCACCATCAACAGTATAGGCAAAGTCAACGTTAAAGTCTTCAGCATCAAATTTGTTAGCTCCAACACCGATTTCTTCATCTGGTCCAAAACCAACTCGAATCTCACAGTGTTTGATTTCGGGATGAGCAGTCAGATATTCAATAGCAGTCATAATTTCAGCAATCCCTGACTTGTCATCAGCACCCAGCAAGGTCGTGCCATCAGTTGTGATAAGCGTTTGGCCTGGATATTTCTCAAGGCTCTTGAAATCAGCAGGATCGAGTTTAAATCCAGAATCACCCAAGTCGATAACTCCACCATCGTAATTTTCAATGACTTGCGGATTAACTCCCTCAGCATTAAAATCAGCAGTATCCATGTGGGAGATGAAGCCAATCTTGCGTGTAAGGCTGGGATCATTAGCTGGTAAGGTACCAATAGCAAAACCATTTGGAAGGTAGTAGACGTTTTGCAGACCGACACGTTTCATTTCAGGAATAAGAACATTGGTCGCAAAATCTACCTGGCTTTGCGTACTTGGAGTAGTAGTAGAGTGTTCATCAGAACGCGTATTGACCTTAACGTAGGTCAAGAAACGATCTAAAAGGTTCGGATAAGTCATAAAAACTCCTTTAACAATTAAAAATAAAATGCTATCTTCAGAAAAAACTAATTCTGAAGGTTTCATGATTTAATAATAAAATAACTCAAATCCATAATAATCTCAAATAGAAAAACGGTTATTCTATTCTTTTTCATTTTACCATAGAATAGTTTGAAAGACAAAGAAGAATCATGCTATTTTACAATCAATATAATATAAAATAATTATATTGATTGACACTGTTTGGAGTTTAGTGTACAATTGTTTTATAAATTCTATAGATTGATATAGTAATAATATAAAAACATTCTAGTTAAGGAGAATAAAATGAACATTCGCTTTGATTTTAAGAAAGTTCAAATTATTGCGCGCCGTTTAGTTACACTGTTAGCTATTCTCTTTTTGTGTGCTCCGATAGGTATGTTAAATGCTGATTCTAATACAGAACCTCAGACAACTCTTCACAAGACAATTACTCCGATATCCGGACAAGATGACAAGTATGAGTTGTCATTGGATATCACTTCTAAGCTTGGGACAGAAACTCAAACGGATCCCTTAGATGTTGTTTTAGTAGCAGATCTCTCAGGAAGTATGAACAAGAGAGATGTTCCTTCTTCTACTGGACGAACAATTACAAGATTGGATGCTTTAAAAAATACCCTTAAAGGGACTCGAAATCGTCAGGGATTAATTGATACGATTTTATCCAATTCAAATAATCGGTTATCCATGGTAGGTTTTGGCGGAAAGATTGATAATAAGTTTGCAGAACAATCATGGAATGCCTACTACCGAAAATGGGAGTGGGGATATCGGTATTGGCCGTATGAAGAGAGAACAGCATTTTATGATGGTGTGTCCCCATGGGATGATGCGGAAACAATTTTAAATTGGAATAACGATGCTAGTGGTTCAAAGACTGCAGTTAGTAATATGAAGATTGCTGGTGGCAAATCAATAGGGACTGAATCAGGAATCGGTACAGGAACCAATATTAGCGCAGGTATTCGTATTGCCAATCAATTGATGGATAGTGCAAGGTCTAATGCTAAGAAAGTTGTTATTGTTCTATCAGATGGTTTTGCCAATATGTATTACAACGACAGTGGTTATACAGTTTATAACTATAATAATCAAGATGGATCAGAAACGGCTCCATATTGGTTCTGGAATAATTTAGATGGATCTATCAATAATCTCGCCTATAGTCTCGCTCCAAAACTAGATGGCTTTTACTCTATTAAATTTCGTTATTCAAACAATGTCGACAGTATTACCAGTTTGCAGTATTATATCAGGTACCACAATTCTTCCATTCCTAATGAAATCCTATCCGCAAACAATGAAGACCAGTTACGAGACAGTTTTAAAGATATCACTGATAAGATTCTGCCTCTGGGAATTCACCGTGTGACTATCAAAGATGTTCTTTCTAAGTATGTCCAGCTATTACCGAACGGATCGTCAGAGTTTCGTGTAGTGAAAGAAACGGCTGGTAGCAGTGAAACATTAACCGAAGAGCAAGTAACTTTTGATACCAAGACAACCTCTGGTGGATTAGTGGAAGTTACGGCTAAATTTTCTCCGAATTATTCCTTGGAAGATGGGGCTCGATACGCTCTCAAATTTACTGTTACATCTAGTCAAGATGCTCTGGATGCCATTGCTGGTGATAAAAAGATAGAGGCTGGTGATGCTGATGGTTCTGATGTCAATAAACTCTATTCCAATAAAGGTGCCAGTGTCACCTATTCCTATGGAATAGGCACCTCACAAACCAAGACCAAAGAATACTCTGACAACCCAACATTTAAGCCTTCAGATCCATTAACGGTACCAGTGGAAGTTGAATGGCAAGGTGTGACGGGTGCGAGAACTGTTATTACAGCTGATCAACCGAGTAATATTGAACTGAAACTGGTTCAAAAGAACAAGAACGGAGGTTCTGATAATCAAGACTATCGAAAAACCAATGTGAATGTTGGTAAAAACGTATCTAATGAAACGAGGAACTTTGAAAAAGTTGCCAAAGGATATCAATACGATTTAATTGCACCGGACGTCCCAGCCTTTACCAAAGAAATAAAAAATGTTGGTACAGAATCTAAACCATCCTTTAAGGTAATCTATAAACAATTACCAAGCCTGACAATTAAAAAAGTGTTGAAATTCGAAAACAACTTGAACAAGGAGTTTTGGATTAAGGTAAAACTAACCTCTCCTGATTCTACGCCATTGAATGGAACTTTTGGTGAGATAACTGTTGTGAATGGTGAAGCGAAGATTCGTGTTGACAAACGAAAACGTTGGAAAGGTATTCTAAGCTATCTTCCTCGAGGAACCCACTACAAGGTTGAAGAAGAAGCCACATCAACAATTGGTTACCACGTTACATATGAGAATCAAGAGGGCGATCTGAATAAAGACGAGACCAGTACTGTCACGAACCACAAGCTTCCAAGTTTATCAGTCACAAAAAAGGTTACGGGGGTATTTGCCAACCTATTAAAATCCTTCAAGATTACCATTAACATAAAGGATGCTCAGAATAGACCATTGAATGGTTCCTATAATGTATTGGTGAATAACAAAAGAACGATCTTGCAGTTTACTGACGGACGAGCGTCTGTTGATCTTAACAAAGACCACACGATAAAAATTTATGGGCTACCACTTGATAGCTCCTATACCGTAGAAGAAGAATCAAACTCTTCGATTGGTTATCAGGTTACTTATGAAAATAAAGAAGGCAAGCTTGATGCGGACAAGTATGCGACAGTCAGGAATAATAAAAATAGTGTACCTGAAACTGGAATTGACTTCCTCAGCAGTACACTCGTGTTAGGAATAATCCTTCCTCTAGGAGGTATCTTCTTTACAATCCTACTCGGCTATCTAGTGGTACATAGGAGAAAATAATGCTACTTAAAAAGAAACATAAGAAAACAGTAACACAAGTCAATCGGGATAAGTCTCCGCCGAGTGTATGGGGAGATATCCTCTACTTAGTCAGTAAGCTTCTGATGGTTGGGTTTGTACTGGCCACCCTTTACTTTTTTGTCTTTGGACTATTGAGATACAATGACGATGGCATGAAGCCATCCTTAAAAGATGGCGACTTGGTTGTCTACTATAGGCTTGATAAACGTTATTCGATTGGTGACCTGCTCGTCTATAGTTATAAGGGCAAGGAAAGAGTGGCGCGTGTCATAGCAACCGAAGGAAGTACGATCGATATAAACGAAAATGGTCTCATCATCAACGGTTCTCCTCAACAAGAGCAGGATATCTACAAAGAAACGCTGCTCTATAAGGAAGGGGCTACCTTCCCAATGAAAGTCCCAGCAGGACAACTCTTTGTCCTCGGAGACAATCGAACAACGGCTGTAGATAGTCGTGCTTTTGGAACCATTCCTATACAGGATACCCATGGCAAGGTGGTAACAGTCCTAAGGCGACGGGGCTTTTGATGATAATTTATGAAAAAAGAAATTTAAAAACAAAAGGAATAATCATGAAAAAAAGATTTTTGAAAAAATTAGTTACTGCAAGCATTGCAGCTGTAACCGCCTTGTCGGTCTTTAGAGGAGTTCCAACATTTGCGGATGATAATGATGTGGCAACTGCTAAAGCAACTGGTGAAACAAGTGCAAAAGTAGCTATTAATAAAACACTGAATATTGCTGAAGGAATTACAACACCGAAAGCGACTTTTAGGTTTACTTTTACTCCACAACCTGGAACTTCTTCAAATGATGCTCCTTATCAAATGGCTTCAAATTCGGAAAGTAATAAGGGATTCATTCCTGATCGTACGGTGACTTATTCGGAAGCTGATCGCTTAGCCAGTGGTCAATCAAGCATTAAAAAAGATACAGGTGACATTTTTGCTGGAGTTTCTTATGATCATGCAGGCGAGTATGTTTACCTCGTAAAGGAAACAGATAAAACTTATACACCTATTAAAGATAAAAATGATCAAGATATAGATGCTGTGAAATATGATACTCGCACTTATAAAATGCATGTAATTGTCAAAAATAAAGAAAATTCAGGTACCTTTATTTCTTCTGTTTACTTTAGAGAAGAGAATAAACCTGGCGCTGCTAAAGTTGCTCCATCTTCAAATTCAAATATTTTCAAATATGATTTATTTGAGAACACATATACTAAAAACGGAGGGAAAATTGATCCAACAGATCCTAAACACCCAAATGAACCAACAAAAGATATAACAGACAATGCAAAAAAATCCTTAACTATTCTAAAAAAAGTTGACGGAGGGACTGCGGATCGTACAAAAGATTTCCAATTTGAGATAACTGTAAAATTACCCAAAACAAATGAAACAGCAGTATCTCCTGTAACACAAATTACAGTTCATTATGGTGATAAAACTGAAAATGTTGATGTTGCTACCGATAAAGTCACATTTACTAAAACTTTTACTTTGAAGCATGGTCAAGAGTTTGCCATTGCTAATCTTCCAGCAGGTTCTCGTTATACTGTAAAAGAAACCGGAAGCAAAGGATATACCGCTACTTCTAAATATACTGAGAATGGTGAAAGTAAAACCAAATCAGATGGTACTCAAGCCCAAGATTATACAGTTGAAAATGTTCTTGTCGGTGAAAAATTGAACGACAACACTTTTACCAATAAATTCCAAGACGTTACCCCTACTGGTCTCTTGATTGACAATCTTCCCTTCATCTTGATGATTGGTCTTGGTTTGGCTGGATTTGTTGCTTTGTCTAAAAAACGCAGACAAGCTTAAGCAAGTGGTTTGACCGATGAAAATCAAGCGTGAGAAACCAAAAAAGAGTTTGTCTAGGCGGCTGGTCCTTGCTGTAGATGCATTGATGAATCATATCTTGCTCCTCTTGGCAGCCTTAGTCTTTCTCTTTGGTTTCTACGCCCTTTGGGATGCCAATCAGGTTTATTCTCAGGCTTCATCAAGTGAGTATGAGGCTTATAGACCTGTTAGTACCAGTGAGAAGGATGAGCTTGATAGTTTTTCTGGCTTTCACAAGCTACAGCAAGTCAATCCAGAGGTTCTCGGTTGGATCAATGTCTATGGCACCAATATCGACTATCCCTTAGTCCAAGCCAAAGACAATGAAAAATACCTGAACAAGGATTCCAAGGGAGAATTTGCAGCTACAGGAGCTATTTTCCTTGAGGCTCGAAATGAATCCAAATTCGAAGACTTTAATACCATCATCTACGGACACCATGTAGAAAATGGGGTTATGTTTGGAGATGTAGCGAAGTTTTCTGATAAGGAATTTTTTGACCAGCATCGCTACGGTAGTATTTACTATAATGGTGTTGAAAAAGGTCTTGAGATCTTTGAGATGCTCGAGGTGGACGCCTATGACTTTAACATCTACGATCCAGGTATTAATGGGGATAATCGGCGCCAAGAATATATCGATCACTTACTCTCGGTTGCCATCCACAAACGAGACATTACACTGGGGCCAAATGACCATATCATCCTTCTCAGTACCTGTTTCCTAGACGTAACAAATGGGAGACATATCGTAGTTGCCAAGATTACGGATACGGTTCCAAAGGACACCTTCCATACGAAAAAATCAAAACCATTCCCTTATAGTGTCTTTGATGATTCGTCGCTCGGACGATTTCTCTCATCGATTCCTTTGTGGATATGGTACATCATCTTGTTTATCTTGCTCTTGCTATTGATCTTCTTGCTCATCATCCTCTACTTGATCTTGCGTCGTAGAAAAGAAGCAAAGGAAGAAGGGGCAGATACCATTACTGACTAAACTACCAATAAAAGAGAAAGGGACAGCCTCTCTTGCTCTTTTATTTTCAAGGCTAGAGAGGAGAAAGAAGGAAATATGAAAACAAGTACGAGTCGCAAAGTTATAAAGGTCAATCTATCCCTCTTTCTAGCTTTTTTCTGTCTTTTTACAGCTGATAGAGTTCTTGCGAGTGACTACGATCATTATAATCCCATTGAAAAAGATGCCAGCAGTACGGGCTTTGAAACCTTGCAGCACCTCAACAAGGATGTTTGTGGTTGGATTAGCCTTGATGGAACCAAGGTAGACTATCCCCTCTTGCAGAGTCAGGACAATATCAAATACCTTGACCGCAATGCTTTTGGTGATTATACTGTGTCAGGCTCTATATTCCTAGACTATCGTTTTAACCCAAACTTTACTGACTTTAACACTATCATTTATGGTCACTCCATGGCTTCTGGAGCTATGTTTGGGGAGATTCAAAAATTTGCGGATCAAGATTTTTTTGAAAAGCATCGCTATGGCTCTATCTACTACAATGGTCGAGAACGTGGTCTTGAGATATTTGGGATTTTAGAAGTAGATGCATATGACACGGAGATTTACCGAACCTTGAGTTCCAACGACGAGGAACACCAGGCTTACTATCAATATCTGCTAAGTAAAGCTAAGTACAAGCGAGATGTTTCTTTGACTTCAACGGACAAGATTGTTTTGTTAAGCACCTGTTTCCTTAATATTACCAACGGACGACATATCCTCTTAGCTAAAATAACAGATGCACCAGTAAAAACAGCACAGGATAAAAGTGGAGAAGCAGTGGGGACGCGGTATTTCGATCAAGGGATTCCAACGCATTGGATTTATATCCTTGCCTTTCTTCTCCTGATTATCGTTATTTTGCTTCTTGTTGTTATCATCCTAATCATGAGACGAGATAAAAAGACTAAAGAACAAAAGAAATAGTAGACGTCGGAAGCGTTTACTATTTTTTTCTTTCATGATAGAATAGATAGTGAAAATAATAACATAAGGATGATAACATGAAAAAAGCAATATTAATGATGACCTTTGGATCTCCAGAGGAGATTAGTTTTGAAGGAGTAGCAGAATTTTTTACAAACATTCGTCGTGGAGTCAGACCCCAAGATCACGAAATTCAGACCCTCTATGACAACTACGTCCTTATCGGTGGGACGCCCTTGCAGCGGATTACAAGGGAAGAAGTTGCTTTAGTAAGAGAACATTTAGGCGAAGAGTACGGTATCTACTTTGCCAATAAGTTTTCTCGTCCCTTTATCCCAGACGTGATCAAGCAGATGGAGTCTGATGGTATTGAAGAATGTATTTGTTTGATTTTGGAACCTCATTATTCCTTTTACTCAGTCATGGGGTATGAAAAGTTTTTGGAAAGCCAGAAAATCCGATTTTTAGTTATTAAGGACTGGTATCAACAACAGGCTTTGCTGGACTTCTGGACAGATGAGATTATCAAAATTTTACGGAACCATGTGGGAGAAGAATCTTTCAAGGTAATCTTTTCGGCACACAGTGTTCCCATTTTTGCCTTGGATTATGGAGATCCTTATATCGACCAGATTTTCGATAATAGCAAGCTAATTGCTGAACAACTCGGCCTAACAGCCGACCAGTATACCAATACTTGGCAGAGCGAAAGCGATATTGGAATCCCTTGGATCAAGCCAGATGTCTTAGAATATTTACGAGAACAAAAGCAACATCCAGAACATTATATTTTTATTCCGATTAGTTTTATCAGTGAGCACATCGAAGTCTTGTTTGATAATGATGTGGAATGTTATGATTTGTGTCAAAAAATAGGTGTCACCTACCATCGTCCACCTATGCCCAATACGGATAGCCGTTTAATTGACGCTTTAGTTGCTACTGTAAGAGCCAATGAACACAAAGAATTTAAAGCTTTTCTTCCAGAAGAAGAAACCTTCGATGAGTTAGCACCGTCAGCAACTACAAAGGATATTATGGAGGAGACAGACGACCTTCAGATGCCAGAATTTGTCAAAAAACTCATTGAGAAAAAAGGCCGTGAGAATGTGAAGATGCCTTACTTGATTAAGAAAATGCTCGAAAAGGCTGGGAAGTTACCAAAAGAGTAAAGAAAAAAGGATTTAGCTTTAAGCTAGATCCTTTATCTGTTTTATTTTTTCTCAAGAAGAGCTTTGATTTCTTGAAGAACTTCAAGTTCAGTTGGAGCAGCAGGTGCTTCCTCAACCACTTCCTCTTTCTTACGAAGGTTTTGCGCTTTTTCCATAGCTTTAATAACAAAGAAAAGCACAGTACCTACAACGAGAAAGTTGATAATAGCACTCAAGAATTTACCATATGTAACACCATTCCATGCAAGCTCAGCGATGTTTTGTACTTTCGCAGCTTCCAAAGCTGGGTTCAATAGAAGTGGAGTGATGATATCATTAACAAATGAAGTAACGATAGCACCAAAAGCAGAGGCAATGATTACACCGACAGCAAGGTCAACAACATTACCACGAAGCAAGAATTCTTTTAAATCCTTTAACATTTTCATAATGTCCTTTCCTAAATTTCTAATTTATTATATCCTAAAATGTGACAAAAAGCAACTTGAATCCTCAAAGTGGTCAGTTGCTCCTTTTAAAAATATAGATTTTACTGAAAATGTAGTTTAAAATGATGATCAAAATTTGTGCTAGAATAGTTTCAACAGTATTAACCCTATCTATATTCTGTTCGACAAACTGGCCAATAATATCAGGAAAGGTTGTAACAAAGATATAAGTTAAAAGAACGTCAAGACCAAGAGTAGAGAGACGAGCTAAGAAAAACTTAGCCAGACGGGTTAGCCAATTTCTTCTCTCTTGTTTAAAGACAATTGTATCATTGGTGAGAAAGGCAAAGAGAATCCCAATAATATTAGCGAGGGCAGTTGCGAGGATTTCCTGGTGGCTGATATGGTAAATAACCAAACGTGATACAATAGAAACCAGAGTAGTAGCACCACCAAAAAATAGGTAGGAGAGGATTTCGTTATCAAAGAAAGCTTTTATTAGTTTTTTCATGATTTTAGTATAGCATAAAACTGGCTAATGTGCTATACTAGTAAGGTTGATAACCTCAACCCTTGGTGCTTAGCTTCTTTCACCAAGCATATTTTACGCGGGAAACCGCTAAAGGAGAAAGCATGAAAAAATTAACTGTTCGCGACATGGCAGACATCGCTATCGTTGCTGCGATCTATGTAGTTTTGACTATTACGCCACCAATCAATGTTCTTAGTTTTGGGGCGTATCAGTTCCGTATTTCAGAAATGCTGAATTTCTTGGCCTTTTACAACCCTAAATACATTTTCGGTGTGACAATTGGATGTATGATTGCTAATTTATTTAGTAGTTTTGGCCTAATAGATGTCTTTGTTGGTGGGGGTTCTACCCTAGTTTTCCTTAGTCTAGGGGTATGGCTCTTTGCAAAATACAGCAAAGATTACCTCTTTAACGGATTGATTCGAAAAGATCATTTCTTCTTTTCAATCCTCTTCTCCATTTCAATGATTACCATTGCAGCTGAACTTCATATCTTGACAGAAGCTCCCTTCTTGTTCACATGGTTCTCTACTGGAATTGGTGAGTTTGCATCACTTATCGTAGGAGCGATTTTGATTGGTAAACTGGGACAGCGAATCGATCTAACAAAATAAGAAGTTTATAAGCTAGATTCTTGCTAAATCTAGCTTTTTTCATTTCAGAAATTTAAAAGAGAGCGCTTGACAAGAACATAGAACTATAGTATACTTTTTAGGTAAGCTGATTTAGCTCAGTTGGCAGAGCGCATCCATGGTAAGGATGAGGTCGCCGGTTCAATCCCGGCAATTAGCATGATAGAAACAAAGTGACCTTGGGAGACCAAGGTTTTTCTTATCTACCTGTATAAATGAAGCAAAGAGTTTTGGTTGTTGACAAAAGTGACTCTATCTAGTAGAATAGTAGATGCGATGAGTCGATAGGTAGTCTTCGGACTACTATTGAGCATAAGGAGGTCATAACGCAGGAGCGGACCTTGATGAGTTGTGTGAACCTGCTCATCACATGAAGATGCCTCTTAGTCCCTAGTCAATGGCTAGGGATTTTTAGTTTTCAGAAAATATAGTCTAAAAATACTTTTCAATTTCTGTAAAAAGTAGTATAATACATCTATTATAGAAATTTTTAGAAAATTCCGAAAGAGGTTATTTATGGGATATACAGTTGCTGTAGTCGGCGCGACAGGTGCTGTCGGAGCTCAGATGATAAAAATGTTGGAAGAATCAACACTTCCAATCGATAAAATTCGTTACCTTGCTTCTGCACGTTCAGCAGGCAAAACTTTGAAATTTAAAGACAAAGATATTACGATTGAAGAAACGACTGAGACAGCTTTTGAGGGTATTGATATTGCACTCTTCTCAGCAGGTGGTTCGACATCAGCTAAGTATGCACCATACGCAGTTCAAGCTGGAGCGGTAGTAGTAGATAACACATCTTATTTCCGTCAAAATCCAGATGTTCCTTTGGTTGTTCCAGAGGTCAATGCTCATGCACTTGATGCCCACAACGGAATCATTGCCTGCCCTAACTGTTCAACAATCCAAATGATGGTGGCTCTTGAGCCTGTTCGTCAAAAATGGGGCTTGGACCGTATCATCGTTTCAACATACCAAGCGGTTTCAGGTGCTGGTATGGGTGCGATTCTTGAAACACAACGTGAACTTCGTGAAGTCTTGAATGACGATGTGAATCCACGTGATTTGCATGCGGAAATCTTGCCTTCAGGCGGTGATAAGAAACACTATCCTATCGCCTTTAACGCTCTTCCACAAATCGATGTCTTCACTGACAATGATTACACTTACGAAGAGATGAAGATGACTAACGAAACGAAGAAAATCATGGAAGATGATAGCATCGCAGTGTCTGCAACATGTGTGCGTATTCCAGTCTTGTCAGCTCACTCTGAGTCAGTTTATATCGAAACAAAAGAAGTGGCTCCAATCGAAGAAGTGAAAGCAGCTATCGCAGCCTTTCCAGGTGCAGTTCTTGAGGATGACGTAGCGCATCAAATCTATCCGCAAGCCATCAATGCAGTTGGTTCACGTGATACCTTTGTTGGTCGTATCCGTAAAGACTTAGATGCTGAAAAAGGAATCCATATGTGGGTTGTTTCAGATAACCTTCTCAAAGGTGCTGCCTGGAACTCAGTTCAGATTGCAGAAACGCTTCACGAACGTGGATTGGTTCGTCCAACAGCTGAGTTGAAATTTGAATTAAAATAGTCATATCGTTTAGGAGTTCAGATGAACTCCTTCTTTGAAATAGAGAGGTGTTTCTCATGTCTTATCAAGATTTAAAAGAGTGTAAAATCATCACGGCCTTTATTACCCCTTTCCATGAGGATGGTTCCATCAACTTTGATGCTATTCCAGCCTTGATTGAGCATTTATTGGCCCATCACACAGATGCAATTCTTCTAGCTGGAACGACTGCTGAGAGTCCAACTTTGACCCACGATGAGGAGTTGGAACTCTTTGCGGCTGTACAAAAGATTGTTAATGGACGTGTTCCTTTGATTGCGGGTGTAGGTACCAATGATACGCGTGACTCGATTGAGTTTGTCAAAGAAGTCGCAGAATTTGGCGGTTTCGCTGCTGGACTTGCAATCGTACCATACTACAACAAACCTTCACAAGAAGGCATGTATCAGCACTTTAAAGCTATTGCAGATGCTTCTGACTTGCCTATTATCATCTATAACATTCCAGGGCGTGTAGTAGTGGAATTAACTCCAGAAACCATGCTTCGTTTGGCTGACCATCCAAATATCATTGGTGTCAAAGAATGTACCAGCTTGGCAAATATGGCTTACTTGATTGAGCACAAGCCAGAAGAATTCTTGATTTATACAGGTGAAGATGGAGATGCCTTCCATGCCATGAACCTTGGTGCGGATGGGGTTATTTCTGTTGCCTCCCATACAAATGGAGATGAGATGCACGAGATGTTCACTGCCATTGCAGAAAGCGATATGAAGAAAGCTGCAGCTATTCAGCGTAAATTCATTCCTAAGGTCAATGCCCTCTTCTCTTATCCAAGTCCTGCTCCAGTTAAGGCAGTTTTGAACTACATGGGATTTGAAGCGGGGCCAACTCGTCTACCTCTTGTTCCAGCACCAGAAGAAGATGCCAAACGCATCATCAAAGTTGTCGTAGATGGTGACTACGAAGCAACTAAGGCAACTGTAACAGGTGTCTTAAGACCAGATTACTAATAAAGACAATAAAATCCATGACCGCAAGAACGATCATGGATTTTTCTTATTTTCCTAAACAGAATTGGCTAAAGAGTTGGGTGATGAGTTCATCAGGTGCGGCATCTCCAGTGATTTCTCCGAGAATTTCCCAAGTACGAGTCAAGTCAACTTGAAGCAAATCAACTGGCATACCCAGTTCAAGACCTTCATTAACTGCTTGCAAGCTTTCAACAGCCTTCTCAATCAAGGAAATGTGGCGGGCATTTGACAAGTATGTGGCGTCTTGCTCAACTAGACCAGCATTTTCAAAGAAGAGGTTGTTGATTCTCTCTTCAATCTTATCGATATTTTGATTTTTAAGAACTGAAATACGGATGACATCTTCAGGAAGTTCAGAAGTTTCAATCGCTTCAGTCAGGTCTGTTTTATTAAGTAAAATAATGCGATTAGTATCCTGACTGATTTCTAGGAGTTGGCGGTCTTGGGCGGTCAGTGGTTCACTAGCATTTAGCACCAGTAGAACCAAGTCAGCTTCCATGAGGGCTTTTTTGGAACGCTCAACACCGATTTGTTCAACGATGTCATCTGTTTCACGGATACCAGCTGTATCAATCAATTTAAGAGGAACACCATTGATGTTGACGTATTCTTCGATGACATCACGGGTCGTACCAGCGATATCTGTTACAATAGCCTTGTCTTCACGAAGGAGATTATTGAGAAGACTGGATTTACCAACATTGGGACGGCCGATGATAGCAGTTGAAATTCCCTCACGAAGTATCTTACCGCGACGAGCTGTTCTAAGGAGATTGGTTAGCAATTGCTCAAACTCCATGGTTTTCTCACGGACGACTGCAGTAGTGGCTTCCTCAACATCGTCATACTCAGGATAGTCGATATTGACCTCAACTTGGGCAAGCGTATTGAGGATTTCTTGCCGAGTATTGTTAATGAGGTCAGAAAGAGAACCGTCCAATTGTTTGACTGCAATATTCATAGCTTTGTCTGTTTTGGCACGGATGATGTCCATCACCGCCTCAGCCTGTGTCAAGTCCACACGACCGTTTAGAAAGGCACGCTTGGTAAATTCACCAGGTTCTGCCAACCGAGCTCCTTCACGGATAGCTAGTTGGAGAATTTCATTGGTTACCGCAATCCCACCGTGGGTGTTAATCTCGATAATATCTTCACGAGTGAAGGTCTTTGGAGACTTCATAGCCCCAACCATAACCTCGTCCATGATCTTACCAGTTTGAGGATCAACGATGTGACCATAGTTAAGAGTGTGGCTAGAAACCTTGCTCAAGTCTTTTCCTTTAAAAATCTTTTGCGCAATGGCAAAACTGTCTGTTCCGCTCAAGCGGACAATACCAATGGCCCCTTCACCTAGTGGAGTAGAGATAGCAGCGATAGTATCAAATTCACGTGTAATCATACTAATTCCTTTTGTATTTCTTTTCTTAGGATATGTATCCAAACATCTCTTCAAATTGTAACAAATTTAGGTTATTTCTTCAATGGATGCTACTTGGAGATTGAAAAAGCCTAAGCAATTCTGCTTAAGCTAGTTTATTTGGTGCGCATTTCCCCTTGTGGGAAGTAAGTTCCTTCTGGCATGTCGTTGATGATGACATGAACGGCTGATTGAGGTGCTCCAGTATTACGGACAACAGCTTCCGTTACTTCCTTAGCAAGAGCTTTCTTTTGCTCGAGCGTGCGTCCTTCAAATAAATCGATGCGTACAAATGGCATAATAGCTTCCTCCACTAGTTTTTGATTTCTTCTATTTTACCACATTTTGCCGTTTAAAGCTTCAGAAAATTATGATATACTAGAATGTAGCAAAAATTTAGAAATGGACGTGAAATAGAAGCATGGCACAGTTGTATTATCGTTATGGGACCATGAACTCTGGTAAGACGATTGAGATTCTCAAGGTGGCCTATAACTACGAGGAGCAAGGAAAGGGAGTTGTGATTATGACTTCGGCTCTGGATACGCGTGACGGTGTCGGCTATGTATCCAGTCGGATTGGTATGAAACGCCCAGCCATTGCGATTGAGGAAGCGACGGATATCTTTGGCTATATTCGAGACTTACCTGAAAAACCTTACTGTGTGCTAGTTGATGAGGCTCAATTTCTCAAGCGTCACCATGTTTACGACCTAGCTCGTGTTGTTGATGAGTTAGACATACCTGTCATGACTTTTGGTTTGAAAAATGACTTTCGCAATGAATTATTCGAAGGTTCCAAATACCTCTTGCTTTTAGCAGATAAGATTGACGAAATCAAGACTATCTGTCAGTATTGTAAGAAAAAGGCGACTATGGTGTTGCGCACGCACGATGGTGTACCAGTCTATGATGGCGAACAAATTCAGATCGGTGGAAATGAAACCTATATCTCAGTCTGCCGTAAACATTATTTTGCGCCAATGATAGTATCTAATAAGGAGCAAAACTATGACAATTGAACTAAGAGATGTTACAATGGGAAATTATTTTGATGTTTTGAATTTGGATGTCAAGGAATATCAAAAACAATTCATTGCAACCAACGCAATTAGTTTAGCTGAAGCATATGTCTATACTAAAAATGGAGATTTTGTAGCTCCATTGGCAGTTTATGATAATAATGCAATTATAGGTTTTGTGATGATAGCTTATGATAAAAAGATCGGAATTAGTAGTAAAAATTATTTACTATTTCGTTTTATGATTGATAAGAATTTTCAAAATCAAGGATATTTTAAACCAATTATGGATAAAGTGCTGGACTATGTTCGGACAGCGCCAGCAGGTTTAGGCAATAAACTTTGGTTGTCTTATGATCCAGAAAATGAACATACAAGATCTTGTTACCTCAGTTATGGATTTAAAGAAACTGGGGAAATATTTGAGAACGAAGTAGTAGCAAACTATGATTTAACAATTGAGAAATAAGGAGAAAAAATGAACATCTATGATCAACTACAAACTGTAGAAGACCGTTATGAAGAATTAGGAGAATTGCTGAGTGACCCTGATGTCGTTTCAGACACCAAGCGTTTCATGGAGCTTTCAAAAGAAGAGGCTTCAACTCGTGATACGGTAACAGCATACCGTGAGTACAAACAAGTTCTTCAAAACATCGTTGATGCCGAAGAGATGATTAAAGAATCAGGCGGAGATGCGGACTTGGAAGAAATGGCCAAGCAAGAGCTGAAAGATGCCAAGGCTGAAAAAGAAGAATACGAAGAAAAATTGAAAATCTTGCTGCTTCCAAAGGATCCAAACGATGATAAGAACATCATCCTTGAAATCCGTGGAGCAGCTGGTGGAGATGAAGCAGCACTTTTCGCTGGAGACCTTCTAACCATGTACCAAAAGTATGCGGAAGCACAAGGCTGGCGCTTTGAAGTCATGGAAGCCTCTATGAACGGTGTCGGTGGTTTCAAGGAAGTGGTTGCTATGGTTTCTGGTCAGTCTGTATACTCTAAACTCAAGTATGAGTCTGGTGCCCACCGTGTGCAACGTGTCCCTGTGACAGAAAGCCAAGGTCGTGTACACACTTCAACTGCGACAGTTCTTGTTATGCCTGAAGTCGAAGAAGTAGAATACGATATTGATCCAAAAGACCTTCGTGTTGATATCTACCACGCATCTGGTGCTGGTGGACAGAACGTCAACAAGGTTGCGACTGCCGTGCGTATCGTTCACTTGCCAACCAATATCAAGGTTGAGATGCAGGAAGAACGTACCCAGCAGAAGAACCGTGAGAAGGCCATGAAAATCATTCGTGCGCGTGTTGCTGACCATTTTGCTCAGATTGCTCAAGATGAACAAGACGCTGAACGTAAGTCTACTATCGGTACTGGTGACCGTTCAGAACGTATCCGTACTTATAATTTCCCTCAAAACCGTGTCACAGACCACCGTATCGGCTTGACCCTCCAAAAACTAGATACGATTTTATCTGGTAAATTGGATGAAGTTGTGGATGCTTTGGTTCTTTATGACCAAACACAAAAATTAGAAGAATTAAACAAATAATGAAATTAGCTCAATTATTTTCAGATTTTGAAGAAGAGTTGATAAGACAAGGAGAGGAAGCAGAAAGCCTCTCTTTTGTCTATCGTAGCTTAAAAAATCTCTCTTTTACAGACTTTGTCTTTGCCCTCCAGCAAGAGGTAACAGAGGCCGAAAAACAATTTGTAGAAGAAATTTTCCAGCAGTTAGCGTCCCATAAACCAGCTCAGTATATCATCGGACAGGCAGATTTCTTTGGAATGCAGTTAAAAGTGGATGAGCGGGTTTTGATTCCTCGTCCAGAAACAGAAGAGTTGGTAGAACTTATCCTGGCCGAAAATCCTGAGGATAAGCTTAAGGTCCTAGATATCGGGACTGGAAGTGGCGCCATAGCTCTCGCATTAGCTAAAAACAGACCAGATTGGTCAGTGACAGCAGCAGATATCTCCCAAGACGCTTTGCAGCTTGCATCAGAGAATACTAGTAATCAAAATCTCAATATATTTTTTAAAAAATCTGATTGTTTTGCAGAAATTTCTGAAAAATATGATATAATTGTATCCAATCCACCCTATATCTCTCGCGAAGATGAGTCAGAGGTTGGTTTGAATGTTTTGCATTCGGAGCCTCATCTAGCTCTCTTTGCAGATGAGGATGGCCTAGCTATTTACCGCAGAATTGCGGAAGATGCAAAAGACTATCTCACATATGGTGGTAAGATTTACCTTGAAATTGGATACAATCAAGGTCAAAGTGTTCCTGCGCTTTTTAGGAAGCATCTTCCCGAAAAACGGGTACGAACACTCAAAGACCAATTTGGTCAAGATAGGATGGTTGTAGTTGATGATGGACAGGATTAGACAAGAGTTGGAAATGGGTGGGGCAGTCATTTTGCCTACAGAGACAGTTTACGGCCTCTTTGCTAAGGCCTTAGACGAAAAAGCTGTCGACCATGTTTACCAACTCAAACGTCGTCCTAGAGACAAGGCGCTCAATCTTAATGTCGCTTCTCTAGAGGACATCTTGCACTTTTCAAAGAATCAGCCAACTTATCTACAAAAGCTTGTAGAGGCCTTTTTACCGGGTCCCTTGACCATTATCCTCGAAGCCAATGACCGAGTTCCCTATTGGGTCAACTCTGGTCTTGCAACTGTCGGATTTCGGATGCCGAGTCACCCCATTACACTTGATTTAATTCGAGAGACAGGTCCTTTGATTGGGCCGTCTGCCAATATCTCGGGTCAGGCGAGTGGAGTGACCTTTGCTCAAATTCTAGAGGATTTTGACCAAGAGGTTATGGGTCTGGAAGACGACGCTTTTCTAACTGGACAGGATTCGACTATTTTGGATTTTTCTGGAGACAAGGTGAAAATCTTGCGCCAAGGAGCGATTAAGCGAGAAGATATTCTTGCACAGTTGCCAGAGATTTCTTTTGAGGAGGAATGAGATGCTAAGAGATTTGCAAGAAACAGATGTGAATGCTATATGTGAGATTAACCAAGAGGCTTTGGGCTATTCTTTTAGTCCAGAGGACACAGCTAGTCAACTAGCTAGACTGTCTCAGGATTCTCATCATTTCCTACTTGGCTATGAGGATGAGGTCAGCCATGTCCTACTTGGATATGTCCATGCTGAAGTTTATGAATCTCTCTATTCTAAAGCAGGATTTAATATCTTAGCTTTAGCGGTTTCACCTCAAGCCCAAGGACGAGGTATCGGTAAAAGCCTACTGCAAGGGTTGGATCAAGAAGCAAAAAGACGAGGTTATGGGTTTATCCGCTTAAACTCTGCTGATCATCGTCTGGGTGCTCATGCATTTTATGAAAAAGTTGGTTATACTTGTGATAAAGTGCAGAAACGGTTTATTCGCATCTTTTAGTTTATTTTCTTATTGGAAAAACAAACTAAAGGACCAGTCACACTATAAAGGAGAAGACCTATGATTTTTGACAAAGACGATTTTAAAGCATACGATGCTGATCTCTGGAATGCTATTGCCAAAGAAGAAGAACGCCAACAAAACAATATCGAATTGATTGCTTCGGAAAACGTGGTTTCCAAGGCTGTTATGGCAGCTCAAGGGTCTATCTTGACAAACAAATATGCCGAGGGTTACCCAGGACGCCGTTATTATGGTGGAACCGATGTAGTAGACGTGGTAGAAACTCTAGCTATTGAACGTGCAAAAGAAATTTTCGGTGCTAAATTCGCCAATGTCCAACCTCACTCAGGAAGCCAAGCCAACTGTGCGGCTTACATGGCCTTGATTGAGCCAGGTGATACCGTTATGGGGATGGATTTGTCTGCAGGTGGACACTTGACCCACGGAGCTCCAGTTAGCTTCTCTGGTCAAACCTACAACTTTGTTTCTTACAGTGTTGATCCTGAAACGGAACTCTTGGACTTTGATGCTATCTTGAAACAAGCCCAAGAAGTAAAACCAAAACTAATCGTAGCGGGTGCTTCAGCCTATTCTCAAATTATCGACTTCTCAAAATTCCGTGAAATCGCAGATGCTGTTGGGGCTAAGCTTATGGTCGATATGGCCCATATCGCTGGTTTGGTGGCAGCCGGACTTCACCCAAGCCCAGTACCATACGCTCATATCACTACAACAACGACCCACAAAACTCTTCGTGGACCGCGTGGTGGTTTGATTTTGACAAATGATGAGGACCTAGCTAAGAAAATCAACTCAGCTATTTTCCCTGGTATTCAGGGTGGTCCTTTGGAGCACGTTGTCGCTGCTAAGGCGGTTTCCTTCAAAGAAGTTTTGGATCCGGCTTTCAATGAATATGCTGCTAATGTCATCAAAAACAGCAAGGCTATGGTTGAAGTCTTCTTGCAAGACCCTGATTTCCGTATCATTTCTGGAGGAACTGAAAATCACCTCTTCCTAGTGGATGTAACTAAGGTTGTAGAAAACGGAAAAGTTGCTCAAAACTTGCTGGATGAAGTCAATATTACCCTAAATAAAAACTCAATTCCATACGAAACCTTGTCACCATTCAAGACAAGTGGAATTCGTATCGGAGCAGCAGCCATCACTGCACGTGGATTTGGTGAAGAAGAAAGCCGTAAAGTGGCTGAACTCATCATTAAAACCCTTAAGAATGCAGAAAATGAGGCTGTCTTAGAAGAAGTGAGAAGTGAAGTCAAAGCGTTGACAGATGCCTTCCCATTATACGAGGACTAAAACTTTTATGGACATTTATATTAAGAAAGCCATTATCCATCAGTTCAGCCCAGACGATACTGAGTTGTTTCTAGCGGATAAGTTTCTCAATATCACTCCAAAAATCGAAGAATACTTGCGCAAAAAAATCGAACGCGTGTATTCAGATGAAGCAAAGACTGGGATTTTCGAAGAAGAAAATCCCTTCTTCAATCACATCACAGACGATTTGTTGGAGACATCAGTAACACTGGCTAATCTCTGGAAAGAGGAGTTCAGCATTTCTGAAAATCTCAAGACCAATGACTTGGTTTTTGTTCAGTTTTCTAAAGAAGGCGTTGAACATTTCGCTTTTTTGCGAATTGCTCTACGTGAGACCTTGACTCACCTTGGTGGAGAAGTTGATAACCCAATCAAGCTGACTCAGAATAACCTACCTGGATTTGGAACGGGGGCTGATGAGGCCTTGGTGGTCAATCTTCAAAGTCGCAAGTACCATCTCATCGAAAAACGCATCAAGTATAATGGGACTTTCTTGAATTATTTTTCAGAAAATCTCCTAGCTGTTGCTCCCAAGATTTCACCAAAGAAATCGATCAAGGAATTGGAAAAAACGGCTCAGAGAATTGCAGAGTCCTTTAACACAGATGATTTTCAATTCCAATCCAAGGTCAAATCAGCGATTTTCAACAATCTGGAAGAAAGCAATGAACTGTCACCTGAAAAATTGGCTAACGACCTTTTTGATAACAATCTGACAGCTCGTTTGAGCTTTATCGACCAGGTCAAGGAAGCTGTACCAGAACCAGTCCAGTTTGATGAAATTGATGCCAGTCGCCAATTAAAGAAATTTGAAAACCAAAAACTTTCCTTGTCAAATGGAATTGAGCTCATCGTTCCCAATAACGTCTATCAAGATGCGGAATCGGTCGAGTTTATCCAAAATGACAATGGAACCTATTCTATCTTAATCAAAAATATCGAGGATATTCAAAGTAAATAATGTTTAAATTTATAAGAAGAGTGCTTGTGCTAGCAGTCTTCCTTTTCGCAGGATACAAAGCTTATCATATCCATCAGGATGTTAAACAAGTCATGACCTACCAACCCATGGTTCGAGAAATCTTGAGCGAAAGAGATACTCCAGCCAATGAAGAGTTGGTGCTCGCTATGATTTATACCGAAACGAAGGGAAAAGAGCGGGATGTCATGCAGTCTAGTGAGTCTGCTAGTGGCGCTACCAATACCATCAAAGACGATGCCTCTAGTATTCGCCAAGGGATACAGACACTAACAGATAACCTCTATTTGGCACAGAGCAAAGGAGTAGATGTCTGGACCGCTGTTCAAGCCTATAATTTTGGACCTGCCTATATCGACTTCATTGCTCAGAATGGTAAGGAAAATACTTTGGCCCTAGCCAAGCGTTACTCCCGAGAAACGGTCGCTCCAATCCTAGGTAATACTACAGGGAAGACCTACACCTACATCAACCCAATTTCTATCTTTCATGGTGCAGAACTCTATGAAAATGGTGGAAATTATTACTACTCGAGACAGGTTCGCTTTAATCTCTATATCATGAAATTCTTTAATTTCTTCTAAACATCTGGTTTGACCAGGTGTTTTTTCACTATAAGTTTTCTTTAAGATTGTTTTATTAACCTAGAAAGGTAAAGGAGGGAATATCCCATGAGAAAGAAATTCTTTCTAACAAGTGCTGCAGTATTGTGGGCCGCAACAGCTATGACGAGTGTCCACGCAGCAACCGATGTTCAAAAAGTAATCGATGAAACCTATGTACAACCTGAATATGTTCTAGGTTCTTCTCTATCTGAAGACCAGAAAAATCAAACTCTTAGCAAACTTGGCTATGACGCATCAAAAGACACCAAAGATATCAAAACTATGACACCTGATATCTATTCGAAAATTATGAATGTGGCTAATGATGCTAGTCTACAGCTCTATTCTTCAGCTAAGATTCAAAAGCTAGGTGATAAGTCGCCTCTAGAAGTCAAGATTGAAACGCCTGAAAATATCACCAAGGTGACGCAGGATATGTACCGTAACGCAGCAGTGACGCTGGGAGTGGAGCATGCCAAAATCACAGTTGCAGCTCCTATTCCAGTTACAGGAGAGAGCGCCCTAGCAGGGATTTACTATTCGTTAGAGGCCAATGGTGCCAAAGTACCGCAAGCCAATAAAGACTTGGCCCAAGAGGAGCTAAAAGCCTTATCCGATATTAATGCTGAAAACAAGGACAAATCAGGCTACGATGCCAATAAACTCAATGTCGCTTTGGCAGATATCAAGGCAGGAATCGCAAAAGCAAAAGAAGCCAAAGGTAATCTGACAGAAGAAGATGTTCGCAAAATTGTAGAAGACACACTAAAAAACTACAAACTCGATCAGGTTATAACAGGAAACCAGGTCAATATCATTATCAATTTTGCCCTCAATCTCTCAAAGAGTGACATTTTGAACAATGCTGATTTCACTAAAACCCTAAATGACCTCAAGGAAAGCATTGTCTCTCAAGCTGGAGATAGCTTTAAAAATATCAACCTCAACTTTGATGCCAATAAAGCGCTAGAAGAGGGGGGCAACTTCTTTAGCTCTCTTTGGCAAGCCATTGTCAACTTCTTCAAGAGTTTTGGTGCTTAGGTCATTTCATGATATAATAGATGGTAACAGAAATGTTGCCGTCTTTTTTTAGACCGATAGAAAGTGAAGAATATGTTAAAGAAAAATGATATTGTAGAAGTTGAAATTATTGATTTGACCCATGAAGGGGCAGGAGTTGCCAAGGTAGAAGGCTTGGTCTTTTTTGTAGAGAATGCTCTTCCGACTGAGAAAATTCTTATGCGTGTCCTTAAAGTCAATAAAAAAATTGGCTTTGGGAAAGTTGAAGAATACCTTGTTCAATCACCTCATCGTAACCAAGATTTAGATTTGGCTTACCTGCGTTCAGGAATTGCTGACTTGGGGCATCTTGCCTACCCAGAACAGCTCAAGTTTAAAACCAAGCAAGTCAAAGACAGTCTCTACAAAATTGCTGGCATTAGAGATGTAGAGGTCGCTGAAACGCTGGGTATGGAAAATCCAGTCAAGTACCGTAACAAGGCGCAAGTTCCAGTTCGTCGTGTCAATGGTGTCTTGGAAACTGGCTTTTTCCGTAAGAATTCCCATGATCTCATGCCACTGGAAGATTTCTTTATCCAAGATCCTATGATTGATGAGGTAGTAGTGGCCCTACGCGACTTGCTCCGTCGTTATGATTTGAAACCTTATGATGAAAAGGAACAGTCTGGCTTGATTCGAAAGCTCGTTGTGCGTCGTGGTCATTACTCAGGGCAAATCATGGTCATTTTTGTGACAACTCGTCCAAAAGTTTTCCGTGTTGACCAATTGATTGAACAATTAATCAAGCAGTTTCCAAATATTGTATCTGTCATGCAAAATATCAACGACCAGAATACCAATGCGATTTTCGGTAAGGACTGGCGCACCCTTTATGGACAAGACTATATTACCGACCAAATGTTGGGGAATGACTTCCAAATCGCTGGACCAGCCTTCTACCAAGTTAATACTCAAATGGCAGAGAAACTCTATCAAACGGCTATTGACTTTTCAGAATTAAAAGGAGATGATGTGGTGATTGATGCCTACTCAGGAATTGGAACCATTGGCTTATCCGTTGCTAAGTATGTCAAGGAAGTTTATGGTGTTGAAGTTATTCCAGAAGCAGTAGAGAATAGCAAAAAAAATGCCCGACTAAACAATATCTCAAACGCCCACTATGTCTGTGATACAGCTGAAAATGCTATGAAGAATTGGCTCAAGGAAGGTATCCAACCAACCGCTATCCTAGTCGACCCACCAAGAAAAGGCCTCACAGAAAGCTTTATCAAGGCAGGTAGTCAAACAGGAGCAGACCGCATTGCCTATATCTCCTGCAATGTTGCAACCATGGCGCGTGATATCAAACTCTACCAAGAGTTGGGCTATGAATTGAAGAAAGTCCAGCCGGTGGATCTATTTCCTCAAACGCACCACGTGGAGTGTGTAGCTTTGCTTGTAAAAGCCTAGAAAGCTTGGTATGAATCAATAATGAAAAGCCTTGATTGTAAGGCTTTTTTTGTGTTTTTGTGATAGAATATAGGTAGTTATAATCGAGAGCAACTAAGAAGCAGTAACAAATATTACATTTAAAATAATCAAAATAAGGAAGATAAAATGACAGAAATTGATAAAAGGAATTTAAAAAATTATCTTTATATTACATTTGGAATTACTTATATAGCTTGGGGGCTTCTTGCCATCTTTACTCAATCTCATATTTTTGGATTAGAAACATTTATAGGGAGAATGTTACATATAGTAGGTGCACTTGGTCCAGCTATTGCAAGTGGCTTTTATTTGAAAAGGAATAATATAAAATTTAAACATTTTATATTTAATAAAAGAAAAAATAGTAGTATTTATTTCATTATTCATTTGTTAGCAATTTTGATACTATTTTCTGTATCTTCCTTAGAATTAAATGGAGTATCAATTTATCTGATGCCATTATTCTTTATACAACTAATTTTTTTTGGTGGTGGACATGAAGAATTAGGATGGAGAGGAATACTACAGCCATTACTTGATAAAAAATATACTTATTGGCAATCTAATTTGATTGTAGGTTCAATCTGGGGAATTTGGCATCTGCCTTTATGGTTTATAGTTGGAGAAAGTCATCAAGGATTTCCTTTTATTTTATTTTTTATACATACGTTATTTTTAAGTTTTGTTTTAGGACTTCTTTACCGTCAAACGAAATCTGTCGGTTACTGTTTATTATTTCATGCGTTCGCAAATTTGTTAAATCTCTATTTTGTGTTAAAAATTAATGCTATTTTTATTATAATTTTTATTGGTTATTTAATTTATACAATATTGGCAAGTAATAGAATTAGTAAAGAAAAGGATTTTAAATTTTAGAAAAGGAAGTATTATCATGGGAATATTCGATGATTTTGAATACAAAGAAAACTACCAAAATGAAGAAAAAGTAATTGAAGTACTTAAAAAGATTTTAAGAGCAATTCATCTAAATAATTATAGAGATATTATGGATTGTGTTGATGGTTCGGAAGTTGATGATGTAAAAGAGTTACTTGAATATATTGACGAATCATTACAATTAAATGATTTTGATAAAATTGATGAATATGGTGTAGAATGTAATTTCCATCCGAATTATGAGTATTCTCAACTACAAGTTTATGAATTTAATGATCAAACTGGTTTTGCTGTTGAATATCAGATGACCTCCGATTCTGAATTAGTAGATTTAACCCTACAGTTAGAATTTTTATATAATGAGGATGGTTACAAAATAACTTCTATAGATGTAGATCCTGGATAAACCAAACTTAATTATCTTTGTTATATGATAAATGCGTATATTAAGGATAAATAATTTGATTGTAAATTGCTTAAAATATTGGTTAGTTTTTCAAATATTGGGAGAATGAAAGATGTATCTATTGGAATTGTACCAAAATGATTATTCTAAAGATTTAGTCGTGTTTGATTTTTTAGAAGATGGAAAAGACTTTGTATCTCACTGATGATACGGTAAGTCCGAACCGCTGAGTGTGTGAGTTTGTTAGTGAAACATTGCTAATCCTCAAAATAAAGAAACTAAAACTCCATTATTTTGAGATGACAACCTAAACTGTTTTTAAGGAGGTAAAATATTGATAGAGAGTAGACCTGGGTTTGATAAAATCACATCCTTTGATGAATTTAATAAATACTATTGGTATCGTGATGAACTTTCACAGATATGCAAGTCATTAGGGCTTGAATATAGAGGTACAAAACAGGAACTCAATGATATTATTGAGCAGTACTTCAAGGGGAATTTGATTAAAAAATCATCAATAAAAAGCAAGAAGAAACAAGTAGAAGTCGTTACTTTAGATACGCCCTTACTTGAATGTGGATTCGCCTTTAATGCACACTTTAGAGAATATTTCTCAACTCTAACAGGTGTTTCGCCCTTTAAATTTACTGCTGATATGGCCACTGCCTGGAGAAAAGTCAAAAGAGAACATGATTTGAGTTTTACAATCCAAGATATGCTAAAAGTTTATTATGGAGATTCAGATTATGCCAAGTATGACCATTCGGTTTGTCAATGGAATCAATTTTTAAAGGATTTCTGTGCAGACGAAAATAGTGGCAACTACTCGAACAAACTAAAAGTAGCTTCTATTCTTTGGAAAGAAGTTCGAGACTCAAAGAAAGAAAAAGTTTATTCAAAAAAACTTTTGACTAAATATGCAGATAAAATAAAAGAGTATGACAAATAGAAATGTCTGTCTAAACCAATAGTTTATAAGGAGAAATGCCATGCTAGGATCTATTATTGGAGATATTGTAGGTTCAGTTTACGAATGGAACAATATTAAAACAAAAGACTTTCCATTATTTCGTGAGGATTGTTTTTTCACGGATGATACGGTAAATCCGAACCGCTGTGTGTAAGCTTGTTAGTGAAACGGAATTAATCCTCTCACCTTTTCTTTTTAAGGTAAGAAGGCTTCAAAGCTCCACTGGAGCTTTGAACTCCCCAAACCTTTTGTGTTCCGCGGACGCGCCACGTTGAGGCGGTAAGTCTATTAGTGAAGAGTAATTAATTTTCAGAAGGCTTCCTGCTTTTTTAATCCTACGGACGAAAAATACGGCAAAACCTTATTTTATACAGTAAATTTTCTAACGTTAGAAAAATAGATTTGATGCATTTAGATAAACAAATTATAAATAGGAGAATCGAATGTTTAATTTTTTTAAAAAGAAAGATCCTAAAAACCTCGAAATCAATTTTCATGACAATTCAATGGTAATGAACGGAACCAGCTTGTCTTTTCCTTTATCTTTGAAAGATATTGAGGCCGTGTTAGGAAAGCCTGATCAGGTTGTCAAAAAAGAAAGTAAATACATAAAGTACGTTTACGACAATGCTGGTATTGTATTTGAACATTCGTCTTCTATCCGGAATCATTTAAAGAAATGCAGGGTCTATATTGATGATGAGCATCTACTTTCTACAATCAGTTTCTACTATGGTGATGTTGTAAAACCTATGTTTGGAGAAGAAGAATTACCCAAGATGCCTTGTCAAGCCGTAGTATCCACTGATGGGAAGCCTCCCTATTTTCTTTATGATAGAAACAGAACTGGGGATTTCAATTTTATTTTATGGACCCCTCATGGAACCAATTTTAATGGAAGACCAGATGTAATGAGATATCCACTCACCATTTCTTACTATCCAGAAATCAAGCATGAACGTCAAAAATCAAATCCAAAAGTTGTTCAAGAAAAATATCTTCATTTTGATAATCTGAATTTTAAACTAGCTATTATCCAAGTATTGATGTATGATTTAGATATTTTAAAGCCAGCTTTTGATATTTTTGATTTTTCAGAGGAATTTAGCGAGTTGGATATTGATACAGAAAGTACAGAACTTGTAGAGCCTGCCTTAGAATACTTTAAAAATCTTCAGATTTCACAGAAGTATGCAAGTCTTGTAAAAGAGATTGATATGGATGGCGGTAATGAAATTTTTATGAATCTGATTCCTCAGTGGGATGGTGAGGATAGTACTTTTGATTTGAATGAGGTTAGTTTGGTTGAATTAAAGCAGTTCCCAAATTTAAAACAAGCGACAATCATGTCAAGTAATTTTGAACAAGTTAAGGAAACTTTTGCTAAAGCTGGAGTCGACGTAGAACTAGTGTAAGTTTAACTAAACATTTATAAATTTTTGAAAAAATCTTACTGTTAT
Source organism: Streptococcus sp. oral taxon 064 (assembly GCF_001683375.1). Classification (GTDB taxonomy): domain Bacteria; phylum Bacillota; class Bacilli; order Lactobacillales; family Streptococcaceae; genus Streptococcus; species Streptococcus oralis_S. The sequence goes on from NZ_CP016207.1 coordinate 1,612,308, forward strand.
GACTCGAAAAAAGGATTAAGTAAAATATGAAAAAGTTTAAATGGTGTTTATGGGTAACTGGGGTTCTTGTTATTCTTATGACAGCATCTTCATTGAATGCTTGTAGTTTGGGTGGTGAAACCATTCCCAAAAACAGAACAAGGGAACAGTACGAGTTTGAAAAAACGTTTGATCCTATGTTTAAATTTTTGGAACAAGAGCAGAAGGATTTTAATGGGCTGGAAGCTTATAAAAGCAGCGTCTATATAAAAAATGGTGACGAAGTCAAAAGATGTGAAATCGACCTAGACATTACCAAGGCAGATGGTAAGGGCGACTATAGAATACAAATCGGAGAAAATAAAAAAAAGGTTCCCGTTAGTTATTCTAATGGCAAGTTGCATTACGATTCAGCGATAGATCCTTTATTTGATGAAGAAATTCTTAACTTAGTTGTCAAAAGAGATGTTTTTGACTCCTTGAATGTAAAAAGAACGTTAAGAACTGGAACAACAGAGCTTAGTGAAATTATCTACCAGCCAGAAACTCAGTCTGAACTCTTTCAGAAACTGAAAATCAAATATGATCTACCAGAGGAAACTACATGCCAAATCAGGGTAAATTACTCAGATAAAACAAATTATGGGATCACAATACAGTTAACATCGAAAGAGATGTCTGTCAAAATTGGTTTAACTATTATTAAAAAACGGGGCTAACGATTTAGGAATGTTATTGAAAAGAGTTTTTTAACTCTGAGAAGGATTTAAAGGTGACTATGAAGGTAAAATTTAAAGAAACGAATAAAGTATTTTTCAAAATAGTAGAAGTAGAGGGAGAAAAGTATATTCTAGATTTGACGACTGTTAGACCAAAATCCTATTTCTGGGGTTCTCTTCCCGATGAAATTACTGCAAAAATGCAAAAGTTAGATAAAAGAGATATGCGTTTTGAGAGTGTAGCTCCAACTATGAGTAAATCAATTGGGATTGCAATTGGTACAGCAATAGGGGGATCTGGCTATCGGCTTGTGACAAATTTTTTTAGAAACAATGGGATTAGTCATAACCTTCCTTTAAAGATAGGCTTATATGGCCTATTCATTTCCCTAGCTTATCTTGCTTTCTGGTTCATTGCCATAAGAGCTCGTCATAGCGTCCAAAAAAGACTTGAGAATAACGTTACAAATTATAAAATAACCTTTAAACCAGTTGGAAATAAACGTCAATTAAAACATTACAAACTTCTTCCTTTTATCCTTGTTCCGACTCTTGGATGTTTTGTATTTTATCTATATACTGTTAATGGAACAGAGGGAGCCTTACTTGTTATTAATAGTATTCTATTATTGGGATTTTTTACAGTGATTTTAGGCATGTCACCACTCCGAGAAAGTGTCGAAAAGCAAGAGATTATTTTTGATAGAATAGAGAAGTTATAAATTAAGATGAAAGCTGTTTATGATCCTATTTTGCAGGTCACATTGGGCTATTCTATCAGAAAAAAATAGGGAACTGATTAGAGAGCATTTTGTTAGTCAATGACTCATTTAAGGTTCAGAACTGCTCTCGTAATGACATTTTATAATTTAGAAAAGGAGTAAAAATGAATTATTTAGAAATACGCAAGAAATATGGATTTTATAGAAAAGTCGTGATTGTTTTGGCTGTTCTTCTCATTCTTTTTGTAGCTTGGATGGTGAAAGATAGGACTATTCAAACCCTTTGTATTTTATTCATAAATGCACTCTTATTTCTTTTCATTGCACTAATCAGAAGAGGGTATGTAAGGAGTGGTACTAAGTTACTGTATATGGACTTAGATTTACCATCTTGGAAGCAATACATTGAATTGAAGAAAGATGCAAAAAGAGCTATTATAAAAATGGATGTGACACTAACATCTGTTGGGTATTCCTATATGATTGGTGATTTCGATGCTGCCATTAAGGAGGCTTCTGAAGCAACGACTGATCAAAAACTGAAGCCAAAATACAGGGATTCCTTAGAGAGTTACCTCATTCGCTCGACAGTTCTTGCAAATCCTAACCTAACCAGAGATGAGCTTGATCTTATGCTAAACAAAATGTCCATATCAGATTCCTCTCTAGCCGAGAAAACAAAAAGCGTGAGTATTGCACTTTACGATTTAACAATTGCTCATCAATCCAATGATTACTTTGAAGAATTAGAAAACGAGTTTAAATATCAACAATTGGAAATCATTTACTATCAAGCCTTGAACTCTAAATTAAAAGGAGATATGACTAGGGCGAATGAATTGTTTAGAAAACTCGCTCAAGAAGATGAACAGCTCTATATCGTCCAGAAGTCTAAAGAATTTTTAAAAAGTGAATCTATTAATTAGCGATGAATAAGTACAGAAAAGGATAAAAAGGATTAAGTGTGAAATCAAATAAATTATTGCTAATAAACGGAGTTATTTCTTTAATTGGAGCTTTAACGATTACTTACCTTTCTTCTAAAATGTGGAAATTTGAAATCATTTACTGGGTGATACCTAAGCTTGTTAGACTTTCTAGTTGGGATGGAATCTACTTTTCAACTTGTTTAATATTGCTGTTTTTTGGTTTTGTAGCATTCCTTCTTCATGATGAAGAATCAAAAGTCAATAAGAAGACTTATCAGTTTCTTTTGATTGCATCTATTATTGGTTTTATTCCGATATTAGCTGGATTTTCCAGTGTGTTCGCATTTGTTTCAGCTATTTTGTACTTAATGGATTATATAAAATTGTCGAAAAAGTAAAGTAGTGGATTGTTAACAATAAGTATTTATTCTTGTTTAAGTTGAGGTAAGTGCTTGATACATTAACGTATCTATTCTAGTTAGTGGATTCGATTTTTCAAGCATTTGGATGGCGTTTACATAACTCAAGTGATATAATTAGTTACTAGAATTTTTGTAACTATTAAAGGAGTATTATCAATGAAAAAAGTAATGTTAATTATCAACCCTACCTCTGGTGGGGAAAAGGCTTTGGATTATAAGGTCAAGCTGGAGAATAAAGCCAAAGATTATTTTGAGCATGTGGAAACCAAAATTACCGAAAAAGCGTTAGACGCAACACACTTTGCTGAGGAAGCGTCTCGTGAGCAGTATGATGCAGTGGTTGTGTTTGGAGGGGACGGGACTGTCAATGAAGTCATTTCGGGTATTGCTGAGAGAGACTACATTCCGAAGTTAGGGATTATCCCTGGCGGTACTGGTAACCTCATTACGAAACTATTGGAAATCAATCAAGACATCGATGGCGCGATTGATGAACTCGATTTTAATTTAACCAACAAGATTGATATAGGTAAAGCAAATGATAACTATTTTGGTTATATCTTTAGTATCGGTTCTCTGCCTGAGGCGATTCACAATGTGGAGATTGAGGACAAGACAAAATTCGGTATTTTTGCCTATGCTGTAAATACCATGAAGTCTGTCATGACGGATCAGGTCTTTAATATTAATGTCGAGACAGAAAATGGAAATTATGTTGGTGAAGCGAGCCATGTTTTGGTTCTCTTGACAAATTACTTCGCTGATAAGAAAATCTTTGAAGAAGACAAGGATGGCTATGCCAATATTTTGATTCTAAAAGATGCTTCTATATTCTCTAAATTATCCGTCATTCCTGATTTACTAAAAGGAGATGTTGTCGGCAATGACAATATTGAGTATATCAGAGCGCGTAATATTAAGATCTCTTCAGATAGTGAATTGGAGTCAGATGTTGACGGCGATAAATCGGATTACCTACCTGTAGAAATCAAAGTCCTAGCTCAGCGAGTAGAAGTGTTTTCAAAACCGAAAGAGTAGAAGGTAGAAACAAGTTTGTCATTCACTGTTAAAACTGGTTTCATGTCAAAGAAAGTAGTTTGTCGTAAAATTTGCAATATTTTGTAAAATTAATATATTGGTTAAAATAATTAGATAATGATTTATAGAAAAATCAGGAGAAGTTAGAAGAAAAAATGAAAGACAAAGAAAGTTATAATAAATTTATTCCAAAGTTATACAATGAAGAACTTTTAAAGAATCATTTTAAAGAAACTATGTGTTTTTCTAGGAAGGAATTAAATAATAAGAGTATAATAAATCAAAAGCTCATTAAATTCCCCATAGTTGGTCATGAAGTTTGGGCATTATTTGGTAAAGAAAAAACGGGCGAATGGCGGTGTTTACAAGTTGGACAAAGTAAAAATAAAGTAAAGGCTGAAATTGAAACATTAATTGAATTTATGTCTTATGATTATAATCAATTAGTTGAGAGTATTAAAGATGGTGTAAGAAATAGAGATAGTACTTTTTATAGTAATATCTATCAATCTTCTAAAGAAGAAAAGAATAAATTTTTATACAGTCATATAGCAAGCCAATACGATGAATTTCAACTTGGTCTACTAGATATAGATAAATATCTTGGCATTAAAAACTTAAAATTTGAAAATAAACATATTAGTAATATAATGAAAATTGCAAAACCATTATATGCAGAGGCTAAACTTGCATTTGAAACAAAATCTATATACTGGACTATGTTTAATTCTGGAGTTGATGGACAAGCAATTATGATTTTCTTAGGAGATAACAAAGATTGATTAAATGTCTTCTTTTCTATCTTCAAATATATACTACTATCTTGAGTCTATATGAAATTGGAATTCAAAATTACTAATTGAATTTGAATAGATTGTACCATACTTGTAAACTTTATATCCTTCCAATCAATAGTAGTAATTCAAAGTCTTTTTTAAGGCTTTTTGTATACTTAAAAAGATAGTTCTTTTAAAAATGGACCATTCTTGCAAATAGTTTACAAAAATAGTATACTGGAATTATTATCATTGAAAACGTTTTCGTGAAAATAGATTAAAAATTTGGGAGACAAATACAATGGAATTAACAGCCATTTACCATAGACCGGAGTCGGAGTATGCGTATCTTTATAAAGATAAGACAATGCACATTCGTATCCGGACTAAGAAAGATGATATTGAAAGCATCCATTTGCATTATGGAGATACTTTTATCTTTTTAGAGGACCATTATGAAGCAAGCAAGGCGATGATCAAAGTGACTTCCGATGCCTTGTTTGATTACTGGCAAGTGGAAGTTACGGTTGGCTATGCACGACTCCAGTATCTCTTTGAACTCAAGGATAAGCAAGGTCAGGAGGTCTTATATGGCGATAAGGGATGTGTTGAAAATACGCTAGAAAACCTTCATTATGAAGGAAATGGCTTTAAAATTCCGTATATCCATGAGATTGATGCTTGCCACGTTCCTGACTGGGTAGCAGAGACGGTATGGTATCAGATTTTCCCAGAACGTTTTGCTAATGGGAACCCTGAGATTTCTCCAGAAGGGGCTCTGGCTTGGGATTCGTCAATCAAACCAAAAACGAGTGATTTCTTTGGTGGTGATTTACAAGGTATTATTGACCATCTAGATTACTTGCAAGACTTAGGGATTACAGGTCTTTATCTCTGTCCGATTTTTGAATCTCCAAGCAATCACAAGTATAATACGACGGATTATTTCGAAATTGACCATCATTTTGGAGACAAGGGAACTTTCCGTAAACTGGTGGAGGAGGCTCATCAGAGAGGGATGAAAATCATGCTGGACGCTGTTTTCAATCATATCGGGGACCAGTCTCCACAATGGCAGGATGTTCTCAAGCATGGTGAAAAGTCGGAATATAAAGACTGGTTCCATGTTCAAGAATTCCCCGTGACCAAGGATAAGCTGGGAAACCCAAGAAAACTCCCTTACCATACCTTTGCCTTTGCCAGCTATATGCCCAAGCTAAATACGGCCAATCCTCAAGTGAGGGACTATTTGTTGAGCGTTGCGACCTACTGGATTGAAGAGTTTGATATTGATGCTTGGCGACTGGATGTGGCAAATGAAGTAGACCATCAATTTTGGAGAGATTTCCGTAAGGCTGTCTTGGCTAAAAAGCCTGACCTTTATATTCTTGGAGAGGTCTGGCACACTTCCCAACCCTGGCTAAACGGAGATGAATTCCACGCAGTCATGAATTATCCTCTCTCTGAAAGTATCAAGGATTATTTCTTGCGAGGGGTTAAGAAGTCACCTCAATTTATCAATGAAATCAATAGCCAATCTATGTACTATAGACAACAGATTTCGGAAGTGATGTTCAATCTTCTGGATTCGCACGATACGGAGCGCATTTTGGCTACTGCCAAGGGAGATGCCCAACTGGTTAAGTCTGCCCTCGCCTGCCTCTTTTTACAAAGGGGGACACCGTGTTTCTACTATGGAACTGAGTTGGAGTTAGGTGGAGGGCCAGACCCAGATTGTCGTCGTGTCATGCCTTGGGAACGTGTTTCATACAGTAATGACATGCTTCATTTCATGAAGAAATTGATTCAGCTTCGAAAGGATGCTTCAGGCATTATTCAACATGGAACTTATAGACTGCAAGAAATCAAGCCGGATGTGCTTTCTATAGAATGGAATAATGATGGACAAAAAATCCAAGCTATTTTTAACCAATCATCTGAAAACTATCTAGTAGATAGTGAGTCTGTAGTGCTAGCCAGCCATTGCCAAGAATTGGAGCAGCAACTGGTGATATTGCCTAAAGGTTTTATAATCCAATAAAAATCGTACTCAAAAAGACTGTAATGAATGGGTGATTCGTGCAGTCTTTTTTTGACTTATGTAGTATAATATAGCTAAGTCAACGATTACTAGCTGCATGATTAATGAATACTGTTTAAAATGAAAAAGAGACTTGTACTCTAGAAGGAGCGTTTCATGAAACGAACGAGAAAAGTAGTAGCCTTGGGATTGTGTTTGCCCTTATTTCTTGGATTGGCTGCTTGTCAGCAAAATAATACGAGCACTGAAGCTGCAAACCAGACACAGACCAGTTCGGATAAAGTTCCTTGGACGGCTTCATATACAAATCTGAATAATCAGGTCAGTACCGAAGAGGTCAAATCTCTCTTATCAGCTCACTTGGACCCAAATAGTGTTGATGCATTTTTCAATCTTGTCACAGACTATAATGCGACTGTCGGTTCTACTGGCTTAAGTGGGGATTTTGCCTCCTTTACGAAGACAGGGTACGACGTAGAGAAAATTAGTAATCTATGGAATGAAAAAAAGGGTGACTTTGTCGGGACCAACTGCCGTATTAATAGCTATGCGCTCTTGAAAAATTCGGTCACAATCCCAAAACTCGAAAAGAATGATCAGCTTCTTTTTGTTGATAACGATGCTATCGATAAGGGAAAAGTATTTGATACGAAAGACAAGGAAGAATTTGATTTTCTATTTTCTAGGGTGGAGACGGAAGCAACGACGGATGTAAAAGTTCACGCGCAGAAGATGGAGAAATTCTTCTCCCAGTTTCAATTCAATGACAAAGCTCGAATGTTGTCTGTTGTGTTGCATGACAATTTGGATGGAGAGTTTCTTTTTATCGGGCACGTAGGTGTTTTAGTGCCAGCTGAGGGGGGGGGTCTTATTTGTAGAGAAATTGACTTTTGAAGAGCCTTATCAAGCTATTAAGTTTGCGAGCAAGGAAGATTGTTACAAGTATTTAGCTACAAAGTATGCGGATTATACAGGTAATGGACTAGCTAAGCCTTTCATTATGGACAATGAAAAGTGGATTGAAGGATATTAAGCTAGGCAAGGGAGAAGTAGTATGGAGACAGTAGTAGCACTTTTAGTTGTCATTCTTATCGGATTCTGGGCTGTAAACATTCTCAAGCCTCGTAAGTCAAATAAAAAAGAAAGATTTTTAGGCTATATGCAGCGCTATGATATAGATGGTGAGGGTTATCAGTCAGAAGTCTGGGAATTGACGGAAGATGAGAAGGAGAAATAAGGAGGAGAGTCCAAAAACAGTAGATATCTTGCCTTTTTCAAGAAAGGGGACTAACTAATTGGAGGAAACATTATGGGAATGATTGCTAATTATCAATATCTATCTGACAATGAATTAAGCCAAATGAAGCGGTATTCTTGTCAGGAAGAGGATTTGCTTGACATAGTAGATGATTATCCTGAGGGAAATGATACGTTGATAGATATTGACAAAATGTGGGATGCATTACTCTTTGTTATGACAGGTTTTAGTAGTTCAGAATTTATTGATGACGATCCCTTGAGAGAAGCTGTCTTGGGAGTAACTCCTTTAGAAAATGTATCAGAGTATGTAGCTTATACTGAACACTCAAAGATAGCTGAGATTGTTCAAGCTTTAGAGAATTTTGACATGGATAGGGCTCTAGCTAACTTTAGCATGGAAGCGTGCAAGAAGGCAGATTTGTATCCCGATATTTGGGATTATCTTGATGAAGAAGAAATCAAGGATGATATTCGAACCTGTTTTGTAAAAATGAAGGACTTTTATAAGAAAATCTTAACTCTCAAAGGAAATGTCTTAGTGACTATTTGTTAACTACTCTTACAAACTGCTAGTCAGGTGCGTGATGAATGTACATCTAGAAAATCGTACACCTGATGATTTGTCTGGTGAAGAAAATATTCCACAGGATAGTTGGACGGAATAGATAGAAATTGGTTATAGAATTTGTAACCATAATAGATTTTAAACTTTAAGATGGAGGACTAAAGAGATGGAAAAAATTGAATGGGAAAATGCAAAGACGCGTTTAGATGCCTTGCTTGTCATTGTTGAGTATCGAACAGATCCAAACAAGCCCTGGCTTCGATTGATCAGTAAGACAGAGGAGAGCTATGGGGTCCGTTACCTTATCGACAACGGTTCTGGTGATTCTCTAGATGTGATCTTTACCGATAAAATGATCCTTATAAAGGGCTTTGATCATGAAAGCAGTTTGAGTCAATTTGCTGCGGATGAGTGGAATCAAGATATCATAGACGGATTTTATAAAGGACTGGATGAAAAGTATCAAATCCTATACTCAGAAGAGCAAAAAGAAGAAACAACCTTCTTTATCTGGTATGACGGTCAAGAGCATCAAAATAGCTACCAAGATCAGGACGGTGGCGAATGGTTATTATCCTATTTCTTTGACAGTTTTGAGAAATTTCATGAGTTTGTAGAGTACTATTATTCAATTACCGTAGATGAGGACTTACTTAGAAAACTTTACAAACAAGGACAGCTTTCAGAAGTAGAATTGGAGCAGTTGATTCTTACTTCCTAGCTGGAAATATGTATAAAATCTGATGAAAAGAATTGATTTTCAATATCAAGTCATACTTTAAGATTATTAAAATATCTAATGGTTGTAGTTTCTTTTTTCTTACTTCTTTGACGTTTTAAAGCGATTTCTTTTTGTCATTGAATAATATTCCACGAACAAAAAACAAAATTATTTAAAAAAGTTTCACAAAATGCTTTACAAGCTCTTATAAACATGATATAGTTATAAGGCTTAGAAAATGAGAAGATGTTTTCTAGCAAATATAAACCCGAGTAAAAAATGCCTACGGACAGGCAGGGTTGAATGCCGAAGCGTGGTTGAAAAGCCACATTATTGATAGGGTTAAAAGCCTACTTTTATAAGTTGATGTTAGGACGCTTGTCCTAATTCATAAATTTTTAGTGTGGTGAAAGCACACGTCATCTTGTGAAACGATCAATAAAGTACGTAATATTTGCTACTAGAGAGTTAGGAAACATCGGGAACAGACATACTCAACAGAAACCAAAATAAACACGTCAGAAGATTGCAGAGCAGGTGAAAACCTGCTCTTTTTTCATAAGTCAACCTTTAGTCGCCTTTATCTTTTTGAGGTGCTAAAAATACGGTAAAGGAGTATGTCTTGAAGAAGTTAGATCAAAACCAAGCCCCAATTTACGAGGCCTTGGTCAAGCTACGCAAGAAAAGAATTGTCCCCTTTGATGTGCCAGGTCACAAGCGTGGACGGGGAAATCCTGAACTTGTCGAACTGTTAGGAGAAAAATGTGTTGGCATTGATGTCAATTCTATGAAACCCTTGGATAATCTTGGTCATCCCATTTCGATTATTCGGGATGCGGAGGAATTAGCTGCGGATGCTTTTGGTGCAGCCCATGCCTTTCTCATGATTGGGGGAACAACTTCATCTGTTCAAACCATGATTCTTTCCACCTGCAAGGCGGGAGATAAGATTATTCTTCCACGAAATGTCCACAAATCTGCTATCAATGCGTTGGTTCTATGTGGTGCCATTCCCATCTATATCGAGATGAGTGTAGATCCCAAAATCGGCATCGCATTAGGACTTGAAAATGACCGTGTTGCCCAGGCAATTAAGGAGCATCCAGATGCTAAAGCTATCCTAATCAACAATCCTACTTACTATGGGATTTGTTCGGATCTGAGAGGATTAACAGAGATGGCTCACGAAGTGGGCATGCTAGTTTTAGTGGATGAAGCTCATGGTGCGCATTTGCATTTTACAGATAAACTTCCAATTTCTGCTATGGATGCAGGTGCTGATATGGCGGCGGTCTCTATGCATAAGTCTGGTGGGAGTCTGACCCAAAGCTCCATTTTACTTATCGGGGAGCAGATGAATCTTGAATACGTTCGTCAGATTATCAACCTGACCCAGTCTACATCAGCATCTTACCTGCTGATGGCAAGTCTCGATGTTTCTCGTAGAAACCTAGCCCTTCGTGGTAAAGAGTCCTTTGAGAAAGTTATTGAGTTATCTGAGTATGCTCGTCGTGAAATCAATGCCATCGGTGGCTACTACGCCTACTCAAAAGAGTTAATAGACGGTGTCTCGGTTTGTGATTTTGACGTGACTAAGTTATCAGTCTACACTCAGGGGATTGGTTTAACAGGGATTGAAGTTTATGATCTCTTACGGGATGAATATGACATTCAGATCGAGTTTGGTGATATTGGCAATATCTTAGCTTATATTTCCATTGGCGACCGCATCCAAGACATCGAGCGCTTAGTCGGTGCTTTGGCTGATATTAAGAGACTCTATTCTCGAGATGGGAAGGACTTGATTGCTGGAGAATATATCCAGCCCGAGTTGGTGCTGTCTCCACAAGAAGCCTTCTATTCAGAAAGAAAAAGTTTAACCTTGGATGATTCTGTTGGACAAGTCTGTGGGGAATTTGTCATGTGCTATCCTCCAGGGATACCAATCCTAGCACCAGGTGAACGGATTACACGAGAGATTGTGGATTATATACAATTCGCCAAGGAACGTGGTTGCTCCCTCCAAGGGACGGAAGATCCAGAAGTCAATCACATCAACATCATTGAGAGAAAGGAGAACTAGATGGATTTATGGTTTTCTGAAGTTCATACTCCAGATGTGAAACTGTCCCTGAGAACAGCCAAGCAACTCTATGCTGGAAAAAGTGAGTGGCAGGATATTGAGGTATTAGATACACCAGCTTTTGGAAAGATATTGATCTTAAATGGCCATGTCTTGTTTTCAGATGCAGATGATTTTGTTTACAATGAAATGACCGTCCACGTACCCATGGCTGTCCATCCAAATCCAAAGAAAGTATTGGTTATTGGGGGTGGTGACGGGGGTGTTGCCCAAGTATTAACACTCTATCCTGAACTGGAACAAATCGATATTGTGGAACCGGATGAGATGTTGGTTGAAGTCTGTCGTGAGTATTTCCCAGACTTTGCTGCAGGGCTAGATGATCCTCGTGTTACCATTTACTACCAAAATGGGCTTCGTTTTTTACGAAACTGTGAGGATGATTACGATATCATTATCAACGATGCGACAGATCCATTTGGGCATACGGAAGGGCTTTTTACCAAGGAATTTTACGGGAACAGCTACAGAGCTTTGAAAGAGGATGGTATCATGATTTACCAGCATGGGAGTCCGTTTTTTGACGAGGATGAGTCAGCTTGCCGAAGCATGCACCGCAAGGTCAATCAAGCCTTTCCAATCAGCCGGGTCTATCAGGCCCATATCCCAACCAGTCCAGCGGGCTATTGGTTGTTTGGATTTGCATCGAAAAAATACCACCCTGTCAAAGATTTTGACAAGGAAGGCTGGAAAAAACGCCAGCTTTTCACAGAATACTATACTGCAAACTTACATGTGGGAGCCTTTATGTTGCCTAAGTATGTTGAGGATATTTTAGAAGAAGAGGAAGGGAAAAAATGAGTCGTTTATTAGTTATCGGATGTGGGGGCGTTGCCCAAGTTGCTATTTCAAAGATTTGCCAAGATAGCGAAACATTTACAGAGATTATGATTGCTAGTCGTACTAAGTCAAAATGTGATGACTTGAAAGCTAAATTAGAAGGCACAACAAGTACAAAGATTGAGACAGCTGCTCTTGATGCTGACAAGGTTCAAGAAGTGATTGCCTTGATTGAAAGCTACAAACCAGAAGCTGTTTTGAATGTAGCACTCCCATATCAAGACTTGACTATTATGGACGCTTGTTTAGCAACAGGAGTCCACTATATTGACACAGCCAACTACGAAGCTGAGGACACAGAAGACCCTGAATGGCGTGCGATTTATGAAAAACGCTGCAAGGAGCTTGGTTTTACAGCTTACTTTGACTACTCATGGCAATGGGCTTATCAGGAAAAATTTAAAGAAGCAGGCTTGACAGCTCTTCTTGGATCTGGTTTTGACCCAGGTGTGACCAGCGTCTTTTCTGCTTACGCACTTAAACACTATTTTGATGAAATCCACTATATCGACATTTTAGACTGTAATGGTGGTGACCACGGTTATCCATTTGCAACAAACTTTAACCCAGAAATCAATCTCCGCGAGGTTTCTGCGCCAGGTTCTTACTGGGAAGATGGAAAATGGGTCGAAGTTGAAGCTATGTCTATCAAACGTGAGTATGATTTCCCACAAGTTGGACAGAAAGACATGTATCTCCTTCACCATGAAGAAATCGAATCACTGGCAAAAAATATTCCAGGCGTTAAACGGATTCGTTTCTTTATGACTTTTGGTCAATCCTATCTAACGCATATGAAATGCTTGGAAAACGTTGGTCTCCTTCGTACGGATGCTATTAACTTCAACGGACAAGAAATAGTGCCAATCCAATTCTTAAAAGCCTTGCTTCCAGACCCTGCAAGCCTTGGCCCACGCACTGTTGGAAAAACCAATATCGGTTGTATCTTTACAGGTGTCAAAGACGGAGTTGAAAAGACCATCTACATCTACAATGTTTGCGACCATCAGGAATGTTACGCTGAGGTTGGCTCCCAAGCTATTTCTTACACGACTGGAGTTCCAGCTATGATTGGAACAAAATTAGTTATGAACGGTACTTGGAAACAACCTGGAGTTTACAACCTTGAAGAGTTGGATCCAGATCCATTTATGGAAGCTTTGAATGAGTACGGCTTGCCTTGGGTTGTGGTTGAAAACCCTCAAATGGTGGACTAATGAAGTTAGAACAAGTACCCACACCAGCTTATGTCATTGACTTGGCCAAGTTAGAAGCCAACTGCCGTATTTTACAATATGTTCAGGAAGAAGCGGGCTGCAAGGTTTTACTGGCCCAGAAGGCTTATTCTCTCTACAAAACCTACCCCATGATTAGCCAGTATCTATCTGGTACAACTGCAAGTGGTCTCTATGAGGCCAAGTTAGCTAGAGAAGAGTTCCCGGGAGAAGTCCATGTATTTGCACCTGCTTTCAAGGATGCAGACTTGGAGGAATTGCTGGAGATAACGGATCATATCGTCTTCAACTCAGAGAGACAGTTGCGCAAACACGGTCCTCGTTGCCGAGAGGCTGGTATTAGTGTCGGTTTGCGCCTCAACCCACAGTGTTCAACTCAAGGAGATCACGCGCTCTATGACCCTTGTGCTCCGGGATCTCGGTTTGGAGTTACTCTTGATAAGATACCGAGTGATTTGCTGGACTTAGTAGATGGTCTTCATTTTCACACCCTTTGCGAGCAGGGGGCGGATGATTTAGAGACAACTTTGAAAGCAGTCGAAGCGCAGTTTGGACCCTATTTGTATCAAGTTAAATGGCTCAATATGGGTGGTGGACACCACATCACCAGAGAAGACTACGATGTGGATTTGCTGATTTCAGAAATCAAGCGTATCCGAGAAACTTACAATCTTGAAGTCTATATCGAGCCGGGTGAAGCTATTGCGCTCAATGCGGGTTATCTAGCAACTGAAGTATTGGACATTGTCGAAAACGGTATGGATATTTTGATTTTAGATGCCTCCGCGACCTGCCATATGCCAGATGTACTTGAAATGCCCTATCGTCCACCTCTGAGAAATGGATTTGAACCGCAGGAAAAAGCCCATACCTATAGACTTTCTTCCAATACCTGTCTGACGGGTGATGTGATTGGTGATTATAGTTTTGAAAATCCAGTCCAAATCGGTGATAGACTTTACTTTGAAGACATGGCAATCTACTCCTTTGTCAAAAATAATACCTTTAATGGTATTGGCTTGCCAAGTCTCTATCTTATGGACGAGCAGGGAGACTGCAGCTTAGTCAAAGCCTTTGGCTATCAAGACTTTAAAGGGAGATTATCATGATAGAAACTCCGAAAAAAGCAGGCTATCGTATGCCAGCAGAGTACGAACCCCATCATGGCACCCTCATGATCTGGCCGACTCGACCAGGTTCATGGCCCTTTCAAGGAAAGGCTGCCAAAAAAGCATTTAGCCAGATTATTAAGACTATAGCAGAAGGGGAAAGGGTTTACCTTTTGGTGGAGCAGGATTATCTATATGAAGCCCAGTCCTATCTAGGAGACAAGGTTGTTTATTTAGATATCCCGACAAATGATGCCTGGGCGCGTGATACAGGTCCGACCATTCTCGTCAATGATAAAAGAGAAAAATTGGCAGTCGATTGGTCTTTTAATGCCTGGGGTGGGGCTGTGGACGGTCTTTATCAAGATTATGAAGATGATGACCAAGTAGCCAGTCGTTTTTCTGAGTCATTGGAAATTCCTGTTTACGATGCCAAACCTTTTGTCCTAGAAGGAGGCGCAATCCATAGCGATGGTCAAGGGACCATTCTTGTGACTGAAAGTTGCTTACTCAGTCCTGGACGCAATCCCCACCTGTCTAAAGAGCAAATTGAAAACACCTTATTAGAGAGCCTTGGCGCTGAAAAAGTTATCTGGCTGCCTTATGGTATTTATCAGGACGAAACCAATGAACACGTTGACAATGTTGCTGCCTTCGTTGGTCCTGCGGAACTTGTCTTAGCTTGGACAGATGATCAAAACGATCCCCAGTATGCCATGTCAGTAGCTGATTTAGAACTCTTAGAGCAAGAAACAGATGCAAAAGGGCGTCACTTCACCATTCATAAATTGCCAATCCCAGCGCTTCATCAAGTTGTAACCGAAGAAGATTTACCAGGCTATACCTATGAAGAAGGGGAAGAAGAGCGTTATGCAGGTGAACGTCTTGCAGCTTCCTATGTCAATTTCTATATTGCCAACAAGGCTGTCCTTGTTCCCCAATTTCAAGATAAAAACGACCAAGTTGCCCTAGATATCCTCAGCAAGTGTTTCCCAGACCGTAAAGTCGTAGGAATACCAGCTAGAGATATTCTTTTAGGTGGTGGCAATATCCACTGTATCACCCAACAAATCCCAGAATAGGAGAAAAAGATGAGAAATGTAAGAGTTGCAGCGATCCAGATGCAATGTGCCAAGGATGTGACAACAAATATCCAAACCGCAGAGCGTTTAGTACGTCAGGCTGCAGAACAAGGCGCACAAATCATCCTCTTGCCAGAGCTGTTTGAACGTCCCTATTTCTGTCAGGAACGCCAGTATGACTACTACCAGTATGGCCAGTCAGTGACAGAAAATACAGCCATTCAGCATTTTAAAGTGCTTGCTAAGGAATTACAGGTTGTTTTACCGATCAGTTTCTATGAAAAAGATGGCAATGTCTTGTATAACTCAATCGCCGTCATTGATGCTGATGGAGAAGTGCTGGGCGTCTATCGGAAGACCCACATACCAGATGACCATTATTATCAAGAAAAGTTTTATTTTACGCCTGGCAACACTGGCTTCAAGGTCTGGGATACTCGCTACGCTAAGATTGGGATTGGTATCTGTTGGGATCAATGGTTTCCTGAAACAGCGCGCTGTCTTGCTTTGAATGGTGCTGAATTGCTCTTTTATCCTACAGCCATTGGTTCAGAGCCTATCTTAGATACGGACAGTTGTGGTCACTGGCAACGTACCATGCAAGGGCACGCAGCAGCTAATATTGTCCCAGTTATTGCAGCCAATCGCTATGGCTTGGAAGAAGTCACTCCTAGTGAGGAAAATGGTGGACAGAGTTCCAGTCTTGACTTCTACGGTTCCTCCTTTATGACGGATGAAACAGGAGCTATTCTAGAGAGAGCTGAAAGACAAGGAGAAGCTGTTCTGTTAGCAACTTATGACCTTGATAAGGGAGCAAGCGAACGCCTCAACTGGGGACTGTTTCGTGATAGAAGACCAGAAATGTACAAACGAATTACGGACTAGAAGGTATCTTTCATAATAAATTTTTGATATTCACGCCTGTCTTACAAAAATGTAAGATAGGCTTTTTAAATGTAAGATAGGTGTACGATTATACGTGGAAATGTATGCTATACTCTATGTAGATCAAAAAGAAAGAGGTTTATTATGAAAAAATGGAATGCGACGCAGTTGAAGTACCTGATGGCGGCAGTAATGGTTCTAGACCATATCCCGCATATTACCGGGATCGTTTCTCCTCTGTGGGAAGGTATTTTTCACGCTATGACCCGTTGTGTGGGAGTTTGGTTTGCCTATATGGCTATGGAAGGCTTCATCCATACTCGAAATTTGAAAAACTACCTCATCCGCCTCTGGTCTTGGGCGCTGATCATGTTTGCTGGAAATAGCCTCCTCAATGCCCTATTTGCATCCAAAGGAGTAATGGTCACTAATAATATTTTCTTTACTTTGGCCATCGGTGTTACCATGCTTTGGATTGGTTTTCCCAGAAAAGAGCTGGATAAAAAAGAGAAGTTGTGGCGTCGGATTGGGCTTGCTGGTCTCTTGATTTTCGGTTGTCTTTTTACTGAGGGTGGTATCACCATGCTACCATTTCTCTTGATTAGTTACTCTTGTCGAAATCGCAAGGGCTTGCGAAATCTCCTCTATGCCTTTCTGTGGGCCTTCTTGTTAGTGACTTCCATCCAAATTTACGACACTTGGCACCAAACACTGGAAATGATGCTTTTCAATTCTGACTGGCTCTTTATCACCGTATTTCCTTTTACGGCCTTGTATAATGGACAGCGAGGAAAAGAAACCAGTTGGAGTAAATATTTCTTTTATATTTTCTACCCAGCTCATCTATGGATTATAACCTTGATTGCTTATTTGGTTAAGTAACAAAAAAGCAAATAACAGTAATTTCTGTCTATTTGCTTTTCTTTTTTATAAAATATACTTCTCAATCGCACGCGCAACGCCGTCTTCTTCATTGCTGGTTGTAACGTCATTGGCTAAGGATTTGACATGGTCGCTGGCATTTCCCATAGCAATGCCAAGCCCTGCAAACTGAAGCATTTCGATATCGTTATTGGCATCGCCCATGGCCATAATCTCTGAGGGCTCGATCTTCAAAATCGCTGCTAGTCGAGAAAGAGCAGTAGCCTTTGTTGTTCCAAGTGGCATGGCTTCATAAATGACTGGCTGCGAACGAACACCGCTAAATCGTTGACAGAGTTCCTCAGCAAACCGTTGCTCAAAATCGTCTGTTTGCTCTTTTGTTCCTAAAAACATTCCTTGGAACATCCGATATTTACCACTGGTGGCTTCCTCAAGGGAAATTTCAGTCAGGTCTGAAAAGACTAGCTTGGCATCATTTTGAACGATTTGATTAGGCTTGCCACCGAGGACAAAATAATGCTCCTCATCAAAAAGAGTCAACTGGACGTCGCTTTTTTCTGCTAAGTCATAGAGGTATTCGATGTCAGCTGGACTACAACCATTATTGACAATGACACACTCGTTCTGGAGGTCCAGTCCCAATTTTTTATAGTAAGGAAGGACACCGAAAAGCGGGCGACCTGTACAGAGAACCAGTTTGACACCTTTTTCAATGGCTTGGTGAATGGCAGTAATGTGGGCTTGTGGGATTTCCTTGGCTTCGTTAAGGAGGGTTCCGTCCATATCCAAGGCTAGTAGTTTAATCATAAGACTTCCTTTTCTAGGTGTTTTGCTATTATTATAGCATATAGACTATAAAATGTCCGACAGAATTGTAACATTCGACTTTCCTTTTCTTGAAAAACAAAATAAATTCTTATATAATATGTATACTTAATATTTTAGGAGAAAAAATGTCAAAGTATCACTTTAATTCAATTTACAAAAATGATGAAACAGAGTCTACAGGTCTTCTGTTCATTAAAGTCTACAACAAGTGGGAAAGCAACTTAAAAAGAGTTTTGAAATCAGTTGGTCTTACTCTGCCTCAATTTATCGTTTTGACTTCGCTTTTGTTTCTGTCTAATAGAGAGGAATATATAACGCAAGTTGATATTGCTCGGTTCACTGGTATGGATGTCATGACGGTTTCCCAGATTGTTAGACTACTGGAGAAGAAAGACTACATTAAGCGTGATCAACACCCAAAGGATAGTCGGGCAAAACTTGTCTCAGTGACGAAGTCTGGCGCAGAGAAGGTCAATCAAGCTTTACCTTTAGTAGAAGGGGTTGATGAAGAATTTTTTGATAAACTTTCTGAAGATAGAGAAAGTTTTAATCGCATGTTAGTAGAGTTGGAGGATAAAAATGCCTAGATATTGGGTCGGAGTTGTTTCGAAGAACCATGTTTTAAGAGGAGTTGAAGGAAATTTTTGCCAGGTCTGTCATGGAAAGGGTGGCCCCTTAAATCGTATGAAAAAAGGTGACTATCTTTTATACTATAGTCCAAAATACGATATGAACGGTCAAGATAAGTTACAGGCTTTTGTGGCCGTAGGTAAAATTATAGACGACAAGGCCTATCAAGTAGAGCAGTTCGAAGGATTCTTTCCCTTTAGACGTAATGTCGAGTATTATCAACCAGTCAAAGATTGCTCCATAGAAATAGCTAGACAACATCCTGAATGGAGAGACTATACTTCTCGACTTCGTTATGGACATTTTGAAGTTTCCAAAGACTTTTTCCTCTATATCTTTCAGCATATGAAAATGGATGATGAAGTATGATTGATTTGCTAGTTAAATGATTGTCAACTAGAATTTTGGATTTGGACTGTGAAGCGAACTTTGCTATAATAGAGTAAGAAACTTTGATAAACCAAACGAGGCTGAGATGAAATTACTTTATACTGATATTCGGACTTCTTTGACTGAAATTTTAACGAGAGAGGCAGAAGAGCTAGTTGCTGCAGGCAAGCGGGTTTTCTACATCGCCCCCAACTCTCTTTCATTTGAAAAGGAACGCGCCGTGCTGGAATGCTTGTCCCAGCAGGCTTCTTTTGCGATTACCGTCACGCGCTTTGCTCAAATGGCTCGTTACCTAGTTTTAAATGATTTGCCTGCCAAGACCAGTCTAGATGATATCGGCCTTGGGATGGCCTTTTATAAATGCCTTGCAGAACTGGATCCCAAAGTCTTACGTGTGTATGGTGCAATTAAGCAGGATCCTCAATTTATCCAGCAGTTGATTGAACTTTATCATGAGATGACGACTGCTCAGATGAGCTTTTTGGACTTGGAAAGTTTGACGGATGAGGATAAACGAGCAGATTTACTCTTGATTTTTGAGCAAGTGACTGCCTATCTCAATCAAGGTCAGTTGGCTCAGGGAAGTCAGTTGTCCCATTTGATTGAGGCTATTGAGAATGACAAGGTAAGCAGTGATTTCAGTCAGATTGCCTTGGTTATTGATGGATTTACCCGTTTTTCTGCCGAGGAAGAGCGTGTAGTGGATCTGCTCCATCGAAAAGGTGCCGAGATTGTTATTGGGGCTTATGCAAGCAAGAAGGCTTATAGCAGTCCGTTCACTGAAGGGAATCTCTACCAAGCCAGTGTGGAATTTCTTCATCATTTGGGGGCAAAATACCAAACACCTGCTCAGGATCGTTCTCAGACACATGAGAAAATGGATAGTTTTGACAAGGCCTCTCGTTTGCTGGAGTCTTCTTATGATTTTTCAGAACTTGCTTTAGATGTAGATGAGAAGGACAGTGAAAACCTGCAAATCTGGTCTTGTTTGACGCAAAAAGAGGAGTTGGAGCTGGTGGCTCGCGCTATTCGTCAGAAATTACATGACCATCCAGAACTGAGTTACAAGAATTTTCGCATTCTCTTAGGGGATGTGACTTCTTACCAGTTATCACTGAAAACCATTTTTGACCAGTATCAGATTCCTTTCTATCTTGGTAGAAGTGAATCCATGGCTCATCATCCTTTGACTCAGTATGTGGAGTCTATTTTACGTTTGAAACGCTACCGTTTTCGTCAGGAGGATTTGATTAATCTCCTCAGAACTGGTCTGTATACCGACCTTAGCCAAGCGGATATTGATGCTTTTGAGCAATATATCCGCTATCTTGGCATCAATGGCTTGCCAGCTTTTCAGCAGAACTTCACAAATTCCCATCATGGAAAATTTGATTTAGAACGCTTGAATGCCCTTCGTCTGCGCGTTTTGGCGCCACTTGAAACCTTATTTGCCAGTCGAAAACAAAAGGCTGAAAATCTCTTGCAAAAGTGGAATACTTTTCTAAAAAATGCTGCTTTAAGCAAGCAGATGCAAGAATTGACAGCTACTATGGAAACACTAGAACAGGAAAGACAAGCCGAAGTTTGGAAAGCCTTCTGCCATGTTTTAGAACAATTTGCGACCGTTTTTTCCGGTTCACAAGTTAGTCTAGAGGACTTCCTGTCCTTGCTTCATTCTGGGATGAGTTTGTCCCAGTATCGCACCATTCCAGCAACTGTTGATACTGTTCTGGTGCAGAGTTACGATCTGATTGCCCCTCTGACCGCTGACTTTGTCTACGCCATTGGGCTGACTCAGGATTATTTACCCAAAATTGCGCAAAACACCAGTCTGTTAACAGACGAAGAAAGACAAAGCCTAAACCAAGCGACTGAAGAGGGAGCGCAATTACTGATTGCAAGTAGTGAAAATCTCAAGAAAAATCGCTATACTATGCTTTCCTTAGTTAATGCTGCCCGCAAGCAGTTGGTGTTATCAGCTCCAAGTCTTCTCAATGAAAATGAGAGTAAGGAATCGGCCTATCTTCAAGAGCTAGTCCATTTTGGATTTAGCCGGATAGAGAAGAAGATTCATCACAAAGGTCTGTCTAAGGATGATATGGGTTCTTATCACAGTCTCTTGTCTAGTCTAGTTGCCTATCATCAACAAGCTACTTCTAGTGAAAATGAGCAAGATGTCACCTTTGTCAAGGTTCTGGCGCGTGTGATGGGTAAAAAACTTGATCAAAAAGGTCTTGCAAATCCTGCTCTCCCAACCAGTCCAAGCAGCAAACCATTAGAGAAAGAGACCTTGCAGGCTCTCTATCCAGCTGACAAGGAGTTTTACCTGTCTACGTCTGGTTTGACAGAGTTTTACCGCAATGAATACAGTTATTTCCTCCGTTATGTCTTAGGTTTGCAGGAAGAATTGCGCCTGCGTCCAGATGCTCGCAGTCACGGGAATTTCTTGCACCGTATTTTTGAACGTGCCTTGAAACTACCTGCTGAAAATTCCTTTGATCAGCGTTTGGAGCAAGCTATCAAGGAAACCAGCCAAGAACGCGAATTTGAAGCTATTTATCAGGAAAGTTTGGAAGCCCAGTTTACCAAGGAAGTTCTACTTGATGTCGCGCGAACTACGGGCCACATCCTTCGTCATAATCCAGCTATCGAAACCATTCAAGAGGAGGCAACATTTGGTGGTAAAGATCAAGCCTTTATTCAATTGGATAATGGTCGCAGTGTCCATGTGCGAGGCAAGGTTGACCGTATTGACCGCCTGAAAGCTGATGGAGCGCTAGGAGTGGTGGACTATAAGTCTAGTTTGACCCAATTCCAGTTTCCTCATTTCTTTAATGGGCTTAATTCCCAACTGCCTACCTATCTTGCTGCCCTAAAAAGAGAAGGGGAGCAGAACTTTTTCGGTGCCATGTACTTGGAAATGACTGAGCCTGTCCAATCTTTATTAGCTGTTAAAAGTCTGGCAGGAGCAGTAGCAGAAGTCAGCAAGTCTATGAAATACCAGGGACTCTTTTTAGAGAAAGAAAGCAGTCACTTGGGAGAGTTTTATAACAAAAACAAGGCCAATCAGCTGACAGACGAGGAATTCCAGCTCCTACTAGACTATAATGCCCATCTGTACAAGAAGGCAGCTGAGAAGATTTTAGAAGGCCAGTTTGCCATCAATCCATATACAGAAAACGGCAGAAGTATTGCTCCATACGTCCAGCAACACCAAGCCATCACAGGTTTTGAAGCAAATTACCACTTGGGACAAGCCCGTTTCCTTGAGAAATTAGAGTTGTCTGACGGCAAACGTCTGGTCGGAGAAAAACTCAAGCAAGCTTGGTTTGAAAAAATAATAGAGGAGTTGAATCGATGAAGCCCATTTCCTTTTTAACTGAGGAAGAAATTCAAAAACTGCAAAAAGCAGAAGCAAGTTCGAGCAAGGAACAGAAGAAAACAGCCGAGCAAATCGAAGCCATTTATACCGCAGGGCAAAATATCCTTGTTTCAGCGTCTGCTGGTTCAGGGAAGACCTTTGTCATGGCAGAGCGTATTCTGGATCAGTTAGCACGTGGTGTGGAAATCAGCCAACTCTTTATCTCGACCTTTACCGTCAAGGCTGCTACAGAACTCAAGGAACGTTTGGAGAAAAAAATCAGCCAACAAATACAAGAAACCGATGATGTCGATCTCAAACAACACTTGGGACGCCAGTTGGCAGATCTACCAAACGCTGCCATCGGAACCATGGACTCCTTCACGCAAAAATTCCTTGGCAAACATGGCTATCTGATTGATATCGCACCGAACTTCCGTATTTTGCAAAATGAAAGTGAACAGTTACTCTTAAAGAACGAAGTTTTTCATCAGGTTTTTGAAGAGCATTACCAAGGTGAAAATAAAGAGAAATTTAGTCGATTAGTGAAAAACTTTGCTGGACGTGGCAAGGATGAACGAGGTCTGCGCCAGCAAGTCTACAAAATCTATGATTTCCTTCAATCCACCAGCAGTCCCCAAAAATGGCTGAACGAGTCTTTCCTCAAAGGGTTTGAAGAAGCTGACTTTGCAAATGAAAAAGACAAACTAACTGAGCAAATCAAGCAGGCGCTTTGGGACTTGGAAAGTTTCTTCCGTTATCATCTGGATAACGATGCCAAGGAGTTTCCAAAAGCTGCCTATTTAGAAAATGTGCAGCTGGTTCTGGATGAAATTAGCTCCTTAAATCAGGAGTCCGATAGCCAGGCTTATCAAGCAGTGCTTACGCGTGTTGTCGTCATCTCTAAGGAGAAAAATGGTCGAGCTCTGGCTAACTCCAGTCGTAAGGCCGATTTAAAGCCACTTGTTGATGCCTACAACGAAGAGAGAAAGGCCCAGTTTGCTAAACTAGGACAACTGGCGGACCAGATAACGATTCTCGACTACCAAGAACATTATCATGAAGATACTTGGGATCTAGCTAAAACCTTCCAAAACTTTATGAGTGATTTTGTGAATGCTTATCGTGAACGTAAACGCCAGGAAAATGCCTTTGAATTTGCTGATATCAGTCATTACACCATTGAGGTTTTAGAGAATTTCCCACAAGTCCGCGAGGCTTATCAGGAACGATTCCATGAAGTCATGGTCGATGAGTATCAGGATACCAACCACATTCAAGAACGAATGCTGGAATTGCTGTCGAATGGTCACAATCGCTTTATGGTGGGAGATATCAAGCAGTCCATCTACCGGTTCCGTCAGGCAGACCCGCAGATTTTCAATGAAAAATTCCAACGCTATGCGCAAAATCCTCAAGAAGGCAAGTTGATTCTCCTCAAGGAAAATTTCCGTAGTAGTTCAGAAGTGCTATCAGCAACCAATGATGTTTTTGGACGCCTTATGGACCAAGAGGTCGGCGAAATCAACTATGATAGCATGCACCAGCTTGTTTTTGCTAATACCAAGCTGGCTCCTAATCCAGACAACAAGGCAGAATTTCTCCTCTACGATAAGGACGATAGTGGGCAAGAGGAAGAAGAAAGTTCTGCAGACACGAAACTCACTGGGGAAATGCGTCTAGTCATCAAGGAAATCTTGAAGCTCCATCAAGAGAAAGGTGTAGCCTTTAAGGAAATTGCCCTTTTGACTTCCAGTCGCAGTCGAAATGACCAGATTCTATTTGCCCTGTCTGAGTACGGAATTCCAGTTAAAACCGACGGTGAGCAAAACAACTACCTCCAATCCCTAGAAGTACAAGTCATGCTGGACACCCTGCGCGTCATTCACAATCCCCTGCAAGACTATGCCTTGGTAGCTCTGATGAAGTCTCCTATGTTTAGTTTCGATGAGGACGAGTTGGCACGCTTGTCCCTTCAGAAAATAGAAGATAAGGCCCAAGAAAATCTCTATGAGAAACTGGTCAATGCTCAAAAACTGGCAACAAGTCAGAAAAACTTGATTTATACAGCTCTAGCTGAAAAACTCAATCAATTCATGGATATTTTGGATTCTTGGCGCTTGTATGCCAAAACCCACTCTCTCTATGACTTGATTTGGAAGATTTACAACGACCGTTTTTACTATGACTATGTTGGAGCCTTGCCAAACGGACCTGCTAGACAGGCCAATCTCTATGCCCTAGCGCTACGTGCTGACCAGTTTGAAAAGAGTAATTTCAAGGGCTTGTCTCGTTTTATCCGTATGATTGACCAAGTCCTAGAAGCCCAGCACGATCTCGCAAGCGTAGCCGTCGCACCGCCTAAAGATGCTGTGGAACTCATGACCATTCACAAGAGCAAAGGCTGTCTCTTATACACATACATGGATCAGGACTTCAACAAGCAAGACTCGATGTCAGACGTCATTCTCAGCCGTCAAAATGGGCTTGGTGTCAAATACATTGCCAAGGTGGAAACAGGAGCAGTGGAAGCACACTATCCTAAAACCATCAAACTCTCCATTCCTAGCCTGACCTATACGCAGAATGAGAAAGAACTGCAACTGGCTAGCTATTCAGAGCAGATGCGTCTGCTGTATGTTGCCATGACAAGGGCTGAGAAAAAGCTCTATCTTGTCGGAAAGGGGTCTCGCGAAAAGCTAGAAGCCAAGGAATATCCGGCAGCAAACAATGGAAAATTAGATGGCAATACCAGACTGCAAGCAAGAAATTTCCAAGATTGGGTCTGGGCTATCAGTAAAATATTTACCAAGGACAATCTCAACTTGAGCTATCGTTTTGTTGGTGAAGACCAGTTGACTAGAGAAGCTATCGGAGAATTGGAAAACAAGAGTCCTCTACAAGATAGTTCTCAAGCAGACAACCGCCAGTCAGAAACCATTAAAGAAGCCCTTGAAATGCTGAAAGAGGTGGAAGTTTATAATACTCTTCACCGCGCAGCCATTGAACTGCCAAGTGTTCAAACACCAAGCCAAATCAAGAAATTCTACGAACCCGTTATGGATATGGAAGGGGTAGAAATTGCTAACCAAACTCCATCACCGGAAAAGCAAATCAGTTTTGATTTACCAGATTTTTCAACTAAAGAAAAGGTAACAGGAGCTGAGATTGGTAGTGCTACTCACGAACTCATGCAGAGAATGGACCTTAGTCAGCAACCAACACTTGCTAGCCTGACAGAAACTCTCAAACAAGTTCAGACTAGTCCAGCTGTCAGAGACAGGATCAATCTTTCTAAAATTCTCGCATTCTTTGATACAGCACTTGGTCAGGAAATTCTCGCTAATACCGACCATCTCTACCGCGAGCAACCTTTCTCCATGCTCAAACGAGACCAAAAGAGTCAGGAAGACTTTGTTGTTCGTGGGATCTTGGATGGCTATCTGCTTTATGAGGATCGTATCGTTCTTTTCGACTACAAGACAGACCGCTACGATGAGCCAAGTCAACTCATAGACCGCTACCGTGGTCAGTTAGCCCTATACGGAGAGGCTTTATCTCGAGCCTATTCGATTGAAAACATAGAAAAATACTTGATTTTGCTCGGCAAAGACGAGGTTCAAGTTGTAAAAGTATAACCTAGAAAGGAGACCTCATGACACTTCCAGTTAGAAAATCCCTGCACGATGCGGTTTTACAGGCTTCAAAAGCCGATACTTGGGATCAAGCTACCAAGGAATGGAATGAAGTTTCCTTGATTTTTAATGGCATTGGCCGTAGTAATTGCGTCTGCGGGAATGCCATAAAATACGCCTACGAACTCTTTAACGGAGTCACAGGCCAACGTCTCTTCCCTATAGGAAGCGACTGTGTTCGTCATTTTCATCGATTGACCCTTGACCAGCAATTGGAAGAGGAAGAAAAAATACTCAGAAAGGTTGAAAATCTGACTAGAAAGGCCCAGAAAAAGGAAAAAATCAAGATCACTAAAAGCGATTTTGACGAACGACTTCTAAAATGGTTTTGGGAAAAAGGTGTTTTCAAAGCCAATCGTGGCAATCAATTCGCGCCTGAGAGAGACTATCAGCTCTTCCTAGAGGTCTTTCAAGGGGGAAGTTGGACCAAGGCAGAGCCAAAGAAAAAGGCTCGTATGGAAGAAGTGCTGGAAAAGTGTATCAAACCTTTTTTACTTGGTAAGACCGATGACCAACTCTACCTTGTCAAACTAGGCAAGGAGAAAATCGACTACGAGCAGCATCTACGGATTCAAGCAGAGAAAGAACGCAAGAAAAGAGATAAAATCGCCAAGCAATACGCTGACAACCTCATTCTTGCTATGGGGCCTGCAGAACGAGCCTATCAAGATTACTTCGGCTTTACAGAAACCTTGACCCAAGAAGAACGAAAATGGGAAAAAATCCTCTTTGGTAAGAATAGAGACGAACGGGCTATCAAGGCTAAACAAAACCAGAAAGAGCTGGAAAAGGATCAGCGGATTGCAAACCAAGATCCGATTGAACGAAAGCAGAAGCAGACTTGGCTTCTTAATTCCTATTTTCGGGATTTGCCTGATGAAAAAGCTAGATTTTCTCGGCTTCTATTAGAATATCGAAAAAGTGGAGAAGTAGCCTTTTCAGATGAATACTTATCTGAGCATCTCATCGATTTTTTCTACAAGATGAAAGCCTTTGAGTTTGAAATTGCACCAGAACAAGTCCGCGATTTTCTAAAAGAATGCCTTCAGGCAGAACATCTATCATCTGCACAAGAAAGTTGGACTAGAGGGATTCTCCTCAATTGTCTTCATCCGTTTTTAGATAGGTTACTCATATAGAAAAAATCCTACCTTGTCTATGCATGGTAGGATTTAAGTATCTCCAAAGATGTACTGGTAAAGTTGGACGACTTTCTGAAAACATTGTGTGTCCATTCTTGTTATTTTTTGAGCATTACGCGTCCGAAAATCAAAGGTATACAGTTGAAATGGATTGACAGCGCCATCTACCTTGTCCGACGAGACAGGAACGAGCAAGCCTTTTTCAGCCAAACGTTGTTGGCCATGAGTGATAGGACAGACAGCTACAAAACCAGTTTGCAAGGCATATTCTTTCCTAGAAACAACCAAGGCAGGTCGCCGTTTCTGGATTTCTCGACCGACTGATGGATCAAAGTCCAGCCAAATGATATCCTGCTTTTCAGGAATATAGTCAGATTTCGCTATCAAGTGACCTTACCCCTTCAAAATCATTTGTCATTCTCAAATCAGTAATCCCATCAAAAGGATCTTTTAGTTTTGGAGCTAAGACAATGACTCCGTCAATCCCTTTGTAGACGACCATTTCTTGACCTTCTGTCATCCCCAAATTTTTAGGAATGGTCACAGTGAGCGAATTCCCCACTTTCCGAGTCTTTACTATATTCATCGCTCTACCTCCACGAAATTGTATACACTAAGTATATACCTGTTGGCAAAAAAAGTCAAGTAAATCCTGACTGGCATCAAGGATGTTTCGCACCTATACTATTTGTCATTTATTGTGGTCAAAGCCTGTGCAAAAGTTCCTCATTTATGATAGAATAGGTAGTAAGAAAGAAAACGTTTTTACTACGTTTTTTTTAGTCGGAAGGGGAAAATATTATGGCTACTATTCAATGGTTTCCGGGCCACATGTCTAAGGCTCGGCGCCAAGTTCAGGAGAATTTAAAGTTTGTTGATTTTGTGACGATTTTGGTGGATGCTCGGCTACCTTTATCTAGTCAAAATCCTATGTTAACCAAGATTGTGGGGGATAAACCAAAGCTTTTGATTTTGAATAAGGCAGATCTTGCTGACCCCGCAATGACCAAAGAATGGCGTCAGTATTTTGAATCACAGGGAATCCAAACTCTGGCTATCAACTCCAAAGAGCAAGTAACTGTAAAAGTTGTGACGGATGCAGCTAAAAAACTCATGGCTGATAAAATTGCACGCCAGAAAGAACGCGGTATCAAGATCGAAACCTTGCGGACCATGATTATCGGAATTCCAAATGCCGGTAAGTCAACTCTCATGAACCGTTTGGCTGGGAAAAAGATTGCAGTTGTCGGCAATAAACCAGGTGTTACTAAGGGGCAACAGTGGCTCAAAACCAATAAAGACCTTGAAATATTAGACACGCCAGGGATTCTCTGGCCTAAGTTCGAAGACGAAACCGTTGCTTTGAAACTAGCCTTGACTGGAGCAATTAAAGATCAACTACTCTCTATGGATGAAGTGACCATTTTTGGTCTCAATTATTTCAAAAAACATTATCCAGAAAAGCTAGCTGAACGCTTCAAACAAATGAAGATAGAAGAAGAAGCACCTGTTATCATCATGGATATGACCCGTGCTCTCGGTTTCCGAGATGATTACGACCGCTTTTACAGCCTCTTCGTCAAGGAAGTCCGTGATGGAAAACTCGGTAACTATACCTTAGATACATTGGACGACATTGATGACGACGATTAAAGAAATCAAAGAACTTCTTGCTACTGTCAAAGAATTAGACAATCCCCTTTTTCTTGAACTGGAAAAGGATAGTCGCTCTGGAGTTCAAAAGGAAATCAGCAAGCGTAAAAAAGCCATTCAGGCTGAACTGGATGAAGACCTTCGCCTAAAAACTATGCTTTCCTATGAAAAAGAACTGTATAAGCAAGGATTGACCTTAGTAGCAGGTGTTGACGAGGTCGGCCGTGGTCCTCTTGCTGGACCTGTAGTCGCTGCAGCCGTTATCTTGCCAAAAAATTGTAAGATTAGAGGCCTCAACGATAGCAAAAAAATCCCTAAAAAGAAACATCTGGAAATTTATCAAGCTGTTCAAGACCAAGCCTTGGCAATCGGGATTGGTATCATGGATAATCAGGTCATCGACCAAGTCAATATCTATGAAGCAACCAAACTTGCCATGAAGGAAGCAATCTCCCAGCTCAGTCTCCAACCCGAGCACCTCTTGATAGATGCCATGAAACTGGAGTTACCAATTTCACAAACCTCCATTATCAAAGGAGATGCTAACTCCCTCTCTATCGCAGCTGCATCTATAGTGGCCAAGGTGACACGGGATGAATTGATGAAGGAATACGATCAGCAATATCCTGGCTATGATTTCACGACTAATGCAGGCTATGGAACAGCTAAACATCTAGAAGGGCTTGAAAAACTAGGTGTCACCCCAATTCACCGAACCAGTTTTGAACCAGTCAAAACACTGGTTTCAACTAAGAAAGACAAGTAAGAGGAAATGATTATGGAGGAACAGTCAGAAACACTTAGTTCCAAGAAAGAATTTGCCTTTGCCTCAAGCACCATATTATCCCAAGTTGGACGAGGAATCATTGTTGGTCTCGTCGTCGGGCTAATCGTCGGATCCTTTCGTTTCTTAATCGAAAAGGGTTTCCATCTGATACAAGGACTCTATCAAGATCAATCGCACTTAGTGCGCAATCTTTTTATCATTGGCCTATTTTATGTAATAGTTTGCTGGCTTAGCGCGAAACTAACTCGGTCAGAAAAAGATATCAAGGGTTCAGGAATTCCTCAAGTCGAAGCCGAACTAAAAGGACTCATGTCTCTTAACTGGTGGAGTGTCCTCTGGAAGAAATATGTATTAGGGATTCTTGCTATTGCCAGTGGCCTTATGCTAGGTCGAGAAGGACCAAGTATTCAACTTGGAGCAGTTGGTGGTAAAGGTATAGCCAAGTGGCTCAAATCTAGCCCAGTAGAGGAACGTTCCCTGATCGCCAGTGGAGCTGCTGCAGGTTTAGCCGCTGCCTTTAATGCACCGATTGCAGGCCTCCTCTTTGTTGTAGAAGAAGTCTATCATCATTTTTCACGCTTTTTCTGGGTCTCAACACTAGCAGCTAGTCTCGTAGCAAACTTTGTTTCTCTGCTCATATTTGGGCTAACACCTGTACTGGATATGCCAGATAACATTCCTCTCATGACCCTAGACCAGTATTGGATATACCTCCTTATGGGAGTTTTTCTCGGGTTTTCTGGTTTTCTCTATGAGAAAGCTGTACTCAATGTTGGTCGAATTTATGACTGGATTAGTCAAAAAATCCATTTAGATAGAGCTTATTATCCAATCCTAGCCTTTATCCTTATCATACCAGTCGGGATTTTCTTGCCACAAATTCTTGGTGGTGGAAATCAGCTGGTTCTTTCCTTAACTGAGCAAAATTTTAGTTTTCAAGTTCTATTAGCTTACTTTTTGATCCGCTTTATTTGGAGCATGATTAGTTATGGAAGTGGCCTTCCAGGAGGAATTTTCCTTCCCATTCTGGCGCTTGGTTCCTTACTTGGTGCCCTAGTCGGTGTCATTTGTGTCAATCTGGGGCTTGTCAGTCAGGAGCAGTTTCCTATATTTGTCATTTTAGGAATGAGTGGCTACTTTGGGGCAATATCCAAGGCTCCCTTAACCGCTATGATACTTGTTACTGAGATGGTAGGGGACATTCGAAACCTCATGCCACTTGGATTGGTAACCCTAGTTGCCTATATCATCATGGATTTACTTAAAGGTGCGCCAGTCTATGAGGCCATGCTAGAAAAAATGCTGCCAGAAGAAGCGACAGATGAAAGAGAAGTCACACTCATTGAAATCCCCGTATCTGATAAAATCGCTGGAAAACAGGTTCATGAACTCAACTTGCCACATAACGTACTCATCACAACCCAAGTCCATAATGGCAAAAGCCAAACAGTTAACGGCTCAACTAGAATGTATCTTGGTGATATGATTCACCTAGTGATTCCAAAAAGTGAAATTGGAAAAGTCAAAGATTTGTTGTTATAAGTTCTGTTTACATAATTTATTTTACGCAAAATATCATTGAAAGGATTCTCTATGAAAAGAAATAAGGCAATTGCAGTATATTTGCTAGGCACATTTAGCCAAATAATATCAGTTTGTCTCCTTTTCTTTCTCTTGAATCTTTTTTCTATTCATTCCAATCTATTATCTATTTTAGGAATCTTTCTAGGTGGCATTTCTTCAGCTCTTTGGGGAATTATTGTTGCAAATCACTATTTTCATATTCCTTTTAAGAAGATCGTTAACGATTTTTTTAACATTCATACCAGTTATAAACACTATTTATTATCTTTTTCCCTAATTATCCTTGATTTTTCTTTTCTAATGTTTGGTGGGAAAATAGTAGAATTTAGCTGGTATCTCCCATTTTTGATGTTCTTCAAATTTCTTTTCTTTGGTGGTATAGAAGAGATTGGATGGCGATATGTCTTTCAACCAATTTTACAAGAGAAGCTGCCGTATTTTCACTCAACAATCCTAACATTTTTCAGCCGGGCAATTTGGCATCTGTTGTTCTTTTAAATTGACGGCTCCCTAGCAACACTGCAAACTCTACCGTTTTTATTTGGATTGATGACGAATTCTTTCATACTCTCAGCTCTTTATATCAAAACAAAGAATCTCTGGATTTGCGTTATGACACATTCGATCATTAACGTCTTGTCTCAGCTAACCATAGATATTGATCGATACGAAACCTACCTAATCAAAATTTTCGTCATCTTGGTATCCTGCTACATGGTAGTACATAAAAAAGATGAGTATAATCGGTATAAATAAAATTAAATATAATTCTTAAAAAACCAAATCAAAAAAGATTTGGTTTTTTAAGAATTAGAAATCTGATTTTCAGTATATAGTATGATTTTTCCCCCCCTACTTTGTAAAGAATGATTAGAATATTGTATAATAAGAAAAAGGAGAAAAGCATAAATGAATAATTCTGGAATTAAAAAAAGTCATACAAGAATACTAATCATTTTGTTACTCGCAACCATCACAGCAGGAGCTATTTTTATGTTTAGTTTGTTAGGAAAATCGCAAGAAGAACATCGGAATAGAGAGTATGAAGTAAGTTTGGTTAATGCCTTAAAGAATTCCTACCAAGGGATTGAAGAGATTAAAATTTCCAATCCAGAATACACAAGCCCTCCTGGTTCGTGGTCTTGTGATGTAGAAATCAAATTTAAACATGAAGTAAAAATTAAGTATGGTGTTGGATATTCTCTAGACACTGAAGAAATAACAGATACTTCATTGGAATGGGAAAATAGAGTAAAAGATCGACAATTTTTAAATGAAAACAAGGGTAAAACTGCTTCGAAAATTAGGGTAACTTATTCTAATAATGACGAAGGAGAGCAATAATGGCATTTAGTTATACTGATAAACAACTCAATGAATTAAAGCATGGAAAGAATGTATATAGTGTCAATGCGGAATTTGCTGAGAAAAAGAGGAAATGATAATGAGTAAAGACAGATTAAGAAAAAGCTATAAACCATTATTCATAGTTTTACTATTCGTATTCATCACATTAGGAGGTGTTTTTATGTTTAGGTTGTTAGGAAAATCGCAAGAAGAACATCGGAATAGAGAGTATGAAGTTAGTTTGGTGAATGCCTTAAAGAATTCCTATGAAGGGATTGAAGAGATTAAAATTTCTAATCCAGAATACACAAGCCCTCCTGGTTCGTGGTCTTGTGATGTAGAAATTAAATTTAAAGATGAAAGAACTCTTTCATATGGAATTAATCATCATTTAAACTATAAAATCAATTATGGTGGCCGTCAAGAAACAAACGAAGATTGGCAGTATTTAGAAACTCATAGAGGGAAAACTTTAAAGTCAGTGAGAATTACTTATTCTGATAGCGAGCAAGGAGAACTATGATGAATTTCCATTATACTGATGAATAATTTAAACCAAGATTATACTGTTTATAGTGTGAACGAAAAGTCTTCAAGGAGAAAAAGGAGAAAAGCTTAAATGAATATTTCCAGCAATAAAAAAAGATATATAAGACTACTAATCGTTTTGTTACTCGTAGCCATCACAGCAGGAGCTATTTTTATGTTTAGGTTGTTAGGGAAGTCTCAAGAAGAGCATCGAAATAGAGAATATGAAGTAAGTCTGGTTAATGCGTTAAAGATTTCCTACCAAGGGATTAAGGAGATTAAGATTATGGATCCTTACTATAATGACAAACCGGGTTCGTGGTCTTGTGATATTTCAGTAGAGTTCAATGATAGTCAAACTATTACTTATGGAATTAATCACAGATTAACCTATAAAGAAAACCATGATGGTCTTATGAAAGGAAAAACTAATGAAGAAATTGATCAACAATGGTCGATACTTCAAAAACACATTGGTAAAACAGAATCTACAATATTAGTACGATATTCAAATGGTGAAACAGGAAAGCAATAATGGTATTTAATTATACTGATAATCAGTTGAATAATTTAACCCAAGATTTTCCTAATTATACTGTAAATGAAGAGTTTTCAAGTAGAAAAAGGAGAAAAGCTTAAATGAACAATTCCAACAAAAAAAAACTCATAAAAGGCTGCTAATCGTTTTGTTACTCGTAGCCATTACAGCAGGAGGTGTTTCTATATTTAGTATGTTAGGGAAATCTCAAGAAGAACGTCGAAATAGAGAATATGAAGTCAGTTTGGTAAACGCCTTAAAGAATTCCTATGAAGGGATTGAGGAGGTACATATAACCGACCCTTCATATGCATCAATTCCGTCTGATTCTTGGGGCGCAAAAGTTAAAATATTTTTTTCTGATAGCAAACAACTAAGTTATATAATTGCATTTAATAAACAAAATAACGAAATAAGAAGTAGAGATTTTCAAAATAATTCTCGAAAAGATGATAATCAATATTTGATAAACCATCGTGGAATTACAGAAAAAAATGTAAAAGTGATTTATTCAAATGGTGAAACAGGGGAACAGTAATGGTATTTAATTATACTGATAAACAACTCGATGAATTAAAGCATGGGAAGAATGTATACAGCGTCAATGCTGAATATGCTGAGAAAAAGAGGAAATGATAATGAGTAAAGACAGATTAAGAAAAAGCTATAAACCATTATTCATAGTTTTACTACTCGCAACTATCACAGCAGGAGGTGTTTTTATATTTAGTATGTTAGGAAAATCCCAAGAAGAACGTCGAAATAGAGAGTATGAAGTTAGTTTGGTAAGTGCCTTAAAGAATTCATATGAAGGGATAGAAGAAATCAAAATTTCCAATCTAACATATACGAACCCTCCTGGTGACTGGTCTTGTAAGGTTGATATTTTGTTTGAAGATGGGGAAAAAATATTCTATGGAATTCCACATAACCTAGATGAGATAGAAAATTACAATGGTCGTATGACTTATGGACAGCGAGATTTTCTTAACCGAAGAAAAGGAATAACAACTAATACAGTTACGGTTACATACTCTAACAAAGAAAGAGGGAAACAGTAAATGAATTTTAATTATACTGATCAACAACTCAATGAATTAAATCACGGGAAGAATGTATACAGTGTCAATGCTGAATATGCTGAGAAAAAGAGGAAATGATAATGAGTAAAGATAGATTAAGAAAAAGCTATAAACCATTATTCATAGTTTTTCTACTCGCAACTATCACAGCAGGAGGTGTTTTTATCTTTAGTATGTTAGGGAAGTCTCAAGAAGAACGTCGGAATAGAGAGTACGAAGTCAGCTTGGTCAACGCTTTAAAAAATTCCTATGAAGGGATTGAGGAGATTAAGATTTCCAATCCAAACTACACAAACCCTCCAGGTTCATGGTCTTGTGATGTAGAAATCAAATTTAATGATGAAAGAAAAACTAAGTATAGGATAGGCCATGGACTCCATGATAAAAAGAATTATCAAGGATCATTGACCAATGAGAAAAGGCAATTCCTTAACAATTACAAAGGAGTGACCTACTTAAAAGTAATTGTTACATATTCAGATAATAGCACGGGAGAACAATGATGACATTTTCCTATACAGATGAGCAGTTAAACAATTTGAATCGGGATTATGCTGTATATAGTGTAAATCTTGAATTCGCTAAGCGTAACGGTAGGACTTATGTCAATTCAAATCTCATTGAAAATATATCTCCTGATAATTTAGAAAAAACCAACACCATAACTACCTCAGATGGTCAAGAATTCCGTGTTGTTGCCACTAAGTCTGACATTGAAACAGGTTTTGATGAACTGGCAGTTGCACCTATTGTCAACGGCGAACCTGATTATAAAAGTATAGCTGTGATTGCTGCGGGAACGGATCCTGGGAGTCCTACTAAGACCTTATAGAAGTAAATCAACTTTTTCTTATTATAGTGTAAAATAGACTAATCTTATAGTATAACAAGAGAAAGGAGGAAATCTTAAATGAACAATTCCAGCATTAAAAAAAGTTATAAAAGGTTACTAATCGTTTTGTCAATCGCAATTATAACAGCAGGAGGTGTTTTTATGTTTAGTAAGTTAGGGAAGTCTCAAGAAGAACGTCGAAATAGAGAGTATGAAGTTAGTTTGGTTGAAACTTTAAAAGATAGTTATGAGGGTGTTGAAGAAATTAGATTTTCTAATGCAAACTACACAAATCCGCCAGGAAGCTGGACTTGCGTAGTTGAACTATTTTTTAATGAGAGAAGCATAAAATATAAAATTAATTATTCAAAAAATGATAAACATATTTCTGATGTATCCTTAGAAAGAGAGAATAGAAAAGAGGGCCGAGAATTTTTAAATAGTCACTTGGGTAAGACTAGTAAACTCACAAAAATTATTTATTCAGATGGTTCAGAAGGAGAATATTAATGGTATACACTTATACTGATAAACAACTCAATGAATTAAATCACGGAAAAAATGTTTATAGTGTAAATTCTGAATATGCTGAGAGGAGTAGAGATAACAATGAGTAAAAATAGATTAAGAAAAAGCTATAAACCATTATTCATAGTTTTTTTACTCGCAACTATCACAGCAGGAGGTGTTTTTATGTTTAGTATGTTAGGGAAATCCCAAGAAGAGCGTCGAAATAGAGAGTATGAAGTTAGTTTGGTAAACGCCTTAAAGAATTCCTATGAAGGGATAGAAGAGATCAAAATTTCTAATCCAGAATATACAACCCCTCCGGGCGACTGGTCTTGTGATGTAAATATTCTATTTTCAGATAAAGTAAAAATAGAATACCGTGTAGGCCACTCTTTAAATGACGTTGAAAATTATAATGGTTTTGTTAATGGAAAAACAAATAAAGAAATAAACGACCAGTGGGAAATATTGAATTCTCATAAAGGGAAAACAACATCTTTAGTTACTATATATTATTCGGATAAAGAAAAAGGAGTACAGTAGTGGTTTTCACTTATACAGATCAACAACTCAATGAATTAAAGCATGGGAAGAATGTATACAGTGTCAATGCTGAATATGCTGAGAAAAAGAGGAAATGATAATGAGTAAAGATAGATTAAGAAAAAGCTATAAACCATTATTCATAGTTTTTCTACTCGCAACTATCACAGCAGGAGGTATTTTTATGTTTAATTTGTTAGGAAAATCTCAAGAAGAGCGTCGAAATAGAGAATATGAAGTAAGTCTGGTTAATGCCTTAAAGAATTCCTATGAAGGGATTGAGGAGGTAACGATTACGAATCCATCGTACAGCTCAATTCCTTCAGACGCTTGGGGGGCGGATGTGAAACTAAAATTTTTTGATGGAACATCTAAAGAACATGTTTTAGCTTTTGATATAAACTCGAATAAAATTAGGATTGGAGTATATAATAAGGATGATGAAGAATTTCAACATTTTTTAAATTCTAGGCGAGGTTCTACTAAGTCAAAAGTTAAAGTTAAATATTCGAATGGTTCAGAAGGGGAGCTATGATGAATAAATACGTGTATACAGACAAACAACTTAATGAATTGAATCAAGGTCCGAATGTTTACAGTGTTAATACTGAGTTCGTACAGCGTAAAGAAAACCGAACAAATATTGTTACTGCTAAATCAGATAACGAGTTAAAAAAAGGCGAAATCAACACCATAACCACCTCCGATGGTCAAGAATTCCGTGTCGTTGCGACTAAGTCTCACCGAGGAACAGGTTTTGATGGTTTGGCGGTAGGCTCCTATAGTAAACGGCAAACCGGGTTATAAAAGTATAGCTGTGATTGCTGCGGGAACGGATCTAGGAAATCCTACTATGATTGATAGATTTAAAATAATTTTTTCTTATTATAGTGTAATATAGACAAATCTTATAGTATAATAAGAAAAAGGAGAAAAGCTTAAATGAACAATTCTGGAATTAAAAAAAGTCATAAAAAGCTACTAATCGTTTTGTTAGTTGCATTCATTACAGCAGGAGGTGTTTTTATGTTTAGTATGTTAAGGAAGTCTCAAGAAGAGCGTCGAAATAGAGAGTATGAAGTTAGTTTGGTTGAAACTTTAAAAGATAGTTATGAGGGTATTGAAGAAATTAGATTTTCTAATGCAAACTACACAAATCCTCCAGGAAGTTGGACTTGCGTAGTTGAACTATATTTTAATGAGAGAAGCATAAAATATAAAATTAATTATTCAAAAAAAGATAAACGTATTTCTGATGTATCTTTAGAGAGAGAGAATAGAAAAGAGGACCGAGAATTTTTAAATAGTCACTGGGGTAAGACTAGTAAACTCACAAAAATTATTTATTCAGATGGCTCAGAAGGAGAATATTAATGGTATTTAATTATACAGATAAACAACTCAATGAATTAAACCATGGGAAGAATGTATATAGTGTCAATGCTGAATATGCTGAAAGGGAAGTTGAAAAGAAAGTTGTAGCCAAAACAAATGATAAGTTATCTTCGGATGAAACCAACACCATAACCACCTCCGATGGTCAAGAATTCCGTGTTGTTGCCACTAAGTCTGACCCAGTAACGGGATTTGATGGACTGGCGGTTGCACCTATTGTGAACGGCGAACCAGATTATAAAAATGTAGCTGTGATTGCGGCAGGAACTGACCCTGATAGTCCGGTGAATAAAACTATGTTCAGCTCACGCGACGTCAATAGTGCCATAATTGCAAGGCAAACTTATTTATCTCCACAATATAAGGTTGCTGACAAATTCGTAAAAGAGATTATGGACGACCCCCGATACGAAGTCAGTCAACTATCCGGTTATTCACAGGGTTCCTACATGCTGAAGGTAGGAGCTAAATACCATATCCCTACAACCACCTTTAATGCTTGGTTTAAATACGGTGCACTCACACTGGAAGAAAAAGCATTTATTGAAAGCAATCCTTCAATGTTTATAGATTACCGTAGAAAACATGATGATGTAGTACGTTGGAATGATTTCAATCACCCAGAATGGTATAATAAGTCTTTCTTAGAAATGCCTGATACCATATATTGGCTTGACGGAACTAGTCACAAAATTGGTGACTGGGAGTTTGATCCTGTAACTGGTCAACTTGTAGATGGCAAAGGAGGGAAACCCTTAATCAGTGGCGTTTATCGAGCGTATGCCAACAGTCTCCGAGGAATGGCTCATTACAAGGACTTGAAGTCAAAATGGTCATCAGGTGGCATTAGTAGCTCTGAGGAAATATACTTAGATGCAGCTCAGGGTTCTATCTTATCGTCATCTATGGCTACAGCAGCAAGAACTGGAGCTGATGAAGTGAGCGCCTTAGCCAAAAAAGCCAATCAAGAATTACAAGAAATTTGGTCAAAAATCGACTTTACGAGCTACACAGCATTAGCTCCCTATGAGGTTGATGCCATTTTTGCTAGTCAAGGCATCACTCAAGCACAGTTTATCGATACGTTTCAGGCAGAGACAAATCCAACAGCCACTAAGATGAATGCTTCCGCCCAAGCATTTGAAAATATGGATAAACAATTACAGGAAGTTATCGAAAAAACAGTAGCAACAGATAAGCAATTAGCCAAGGAGTTTCGACAATGGAAAGAAAAGATGTAAAATGGGAGGAAATTAGAGAGAAAGAAAGAGAACTATTTGCACTAGAAGACCAATATTATCAAGAAAAGAAGAAACTCGATAACAAAGCCCTTGATCTAGACGAACGAAATGCAAACTTAGAAAAACTAATTTCCGAAGAAGTTGATAAAATGTCTCATATTTTGAGAAAATTTGAGACAAGTGTTGATGATGTTGGAGACTACTTTACAGAAATAGAAAATTTGAGACACTTTTCGAATCAAGTATACAGAGATCGTAGAATTAAACTCGAAGATGAGAGAGAAAAATACGATAACGAGTTTCGTAAAAAAAGAAATGATTTAGATGAAGAATTTCACAGATTAAGGAGAGATTATGCAAGCACCAATGAATGAATACTACACAGATGAAGAATACCAGTATGCACTGAAACAAATGTATCGTATGATGGAAAGAAACCGAATCATTACGGAAGCAAAGTTAGCGATAACAGCAAAAAATAAATTGAAAGATAACTTTAATAAAGCAGCTAAGAAAATTGCTACAGAAACCAAATCTACCATTACAAGCATAAACAGCCAAATGGACACTGCAATTCAAGGTAAAGTTCGCAAGAGTCTTGAAGAAAAGATTCCGAATATGTTGCTCAAGTATGATGAAATTTAATAAAGGGTTCAGGATAACTGGGGGAAAGTTAGACTTTAGTTTTAAGTTTCTTATATCATTTTTCCGAAAAACTATAATTTTCTTGAAAAATATATTAGTCTATGCTATACTACTAGTAGACTTAATTATGGAGAAAATACATGAAACGTGAGATTTTACTGGAACGAATCGACAAACTAAAACAAATCATGCCCTGGTATGTTCTGGAATACTACCAATCCAAGCTTGCTGTGCCCTACAGTTTTACAACCTTGTACGAATATCTCAAGGAATACGATCGATTTTTCAGCTGGGTTTTAGAGTCTGGAATTTCAAATGCTGATAAAATGTCTGATATTCCTTTATCTGTCTTGGAAAATATGTCTAAGAAAGATATGGAAGCTTTTATCCTATATCTACGTGAACGTCCATTGCTGAATGCTAATACAACCAAGCAAGGTGTATCTCAGACGACCATCAATCGGACCTTATCAGCACTTTCTAGTCTTTACAAGTATCTGACCGAGGAAGTTGAAAACGACCAAGGAGAGCCTTATTTCTATCGTAATGTAATGAAGAAAGTTTCAACCAAGAAAAAGAAAGAAACACTTGCTGCTAGAGCTGAAAACATCAAGCAAAAACTCTTTCTAGGTGATGAAACAGAAGGTTTTCTGACTTATATCGATCAGGAGTACCCACAACAGCTCTCAAATCGCGCTCTCTCATCATTTAATAAGAACAAAGAACGTGATTTGGCCATTATTGCCCTTCTCCTAGCGTCTGGTGTCCGCTTATCTGAAGCTGTTAATCTAGATCTAAGAGACCTCAATCTCAAAATGATGGTGATCGATGTCACTCGAAAAGGGGGGAAACGTGATTCTGTCAATGTCGCTGCTTTTGCTAAGCCTTACCTAGAGAATTATCTAGCCATTCGAAATCAACGTTATAAGACGGAAAAGACAGATACAGCTCTCTTTTTGACCTTATATCGAGGCGTTCCCAATCGTATTGATGCTTCTAGTGTTGAAAAGATGGTTGCTAAGTACTCTGAGGACTTCAAAGTCCGTGTAACTCCACACAAACTACGCCATACCCTGGCGACTAGGCTCTATGATGCTACTAAATCGCAAGTTTTGGTCAGCCATCAGCTAGGACATGCCAGTACACAAGTCACTGACCTCTATACCCATATCGTCAATGATGAACAAAAGAATGCTTTAGATAGTTTATGATTGTTACATATTATAAATTATGTAAAGCAACTATTGCTAAAAAACGAAAGACCAATTCCTTTATCTTTCGTTTTTTATTTATTTAAACTCAATCCAGTAGTTACGGTGAGGCTCTATAATTACTGGTTTACCCCAAAAGGCTTGCAGATAGGCTAGATTTGCTGGGCTTACTGGTTTTTTTGAATCATTGTACTGCTCAGCACTCTCTTTAGTTAGAAAACATTTTACTGCTTCATAAGAAGTACCATCAGCTGATTCTCTTTCGATTCCCATATACGAAATTTCGTCACCATTTTTAAGATCGTCAGTTAACAGTTTACCAATAAAGAATACTGTCTTATCTTTCATAAATTCATAAGCCTTACTATGTTCTAGTCGATTATTCGCTGCAGCATACATAATACAAAAACTATCAACAATATCTTTCAAAGGCATTAAGTCTTCTTTGTTTACTTTGATTTCATCGGGGAGAAGACCGCCAATTATAAGATTTTGGAAATATGCTTGCTGGATTACATTATCTAAAGCCATTCCTAAAGGTATTTGAACAGCCTGGTATCCTAAAGGCTGAAGCTCTTTGTATTTCATATCATAATGTTCTTGTGTGATGCTTATATTTAAACTTTCAGTTTGAGAAATTTCCTCATTTCTATAAAAAGCAACAACATTGCGGTTTAACTGTTCAAATAGATTAAGACTTTCTACTGGAATTTCTAACATAATGAATAACTCCTTTTTATTTTTCATCACTATTATAATCTAATCAGCATGATTATTAAGTTTAACCCTAATAAAAGAATCCATCATAAATGGATTCTTTTTCCTTACCCTACTACTGCTTCAGCGATTTCTTCACGGCTGATACCAGCAAAGTAGCGTGTAATATCAATAGTTTCTAAGGCCTTAAGAA
This sequence comes from Streptococcus sp. oral taxon 064, assembly GCF_001683375.1. Lineage (GTDB taxonomy): Bacteria > Bacillota > Bacilli > Lactobacillales > Streptococcaceae > Streptococcus > Streptococcus oralis_S. The sequence goes on from NZ_CP016207.1 coordinate 1,654,508, forward strand.
CATCTTCGCGTTCGTATTTCACTCCACGGAGGACATCTTCTACTGCAGCAACGTCTTCGATACCAAAGAAGTCACCGTAAATCTTGATATCTTGGATTTTTGATTCAATGACGTTGGCAAAAACTTCAACCTTACCACTAGTGAATTTTGTTCCACGACGGACGTTAAATTCAGGTGATTTACCGTAGTTCCAGTCCCAAGTACCGAACTTGGTCTCCTTGATGCGGTTGATTTCCGCCAATTCTTCCTCAGAAAAAACGTATTCTGTCATTTCTGGGTACTCTTTTTTCATGTATTCCAATAGCAAATCTCGGAATTCTTCAACTGTGATTTTTTCTGGTAATTCATTGACAATATTGGTTACACGGGCACGGACGGATTTCACACCTTTTGATTCAAATTTATCTTTTGAAACCTTGAGGGCGTTAGCAAGGACTGACAAATCAACGTCAAAGAGCAAGCAACCGTGGTGCATGATACGCCCATTGATATAAGCTTGGGCATTGCCACAGAATTTCTTGCCATCAATCTCAAGGTCATTACGGCCTGTGAATTCGGCTTTAACACCAAGTTGAGCCAAGGTATTGATAACTGGAGTTGAGAAGCTCTTGAAGTCGAAGGCCTTGTTTTCATCTTCTTTTGAAATGATGGTGTAGTTGAGGTTGTTTAAATCGTGATAAACAGCTCCACCACCACTGATACGGCGGACTACCTCAATACCATTTTCGCGAACATAATCACGGTTGATTTCTTCGATAGTATTCTGGTGACGACCAACAATGATAGAAGGTTTGTTAATCCAAAGAAGGAAGATTTGATCCTCATCCAAAAGGTGTTTAAAGGCATATTCTTCCAAGGCGATATTAAAAGCAGTGTCGTTTGAATGATTGATAATATATTTCATGATATCCCTTTATACGATAGAGACTGGAAAACATCTTTCCAGCCTAGTCTATCTTCGTTTTATTTTTTCTTAGGTGAATGGATGGCCATTCCTAGAACATCTGCAAATGCTTCGTACATCACTTCAGAGTAGGTTGGGTGTCCGTGGATAGTCTTCAGCATTTCTTCAACAGTGATTTCCATTTCGATGATACTTGATGCCTCGTTGATCAATTCTGCAGCTGCAGGACCGATGATGTGAACACCAAGGATTTCTCCGTATTTCTTATCTGCAATGACTTTTACGAAACCTTGAGCTGCATCAGAAGCAATGGCACGACCGTTAGCAGCAAAGTTGAATTTACCGATTGCAACATCGTATTTCTCACGGGCTTGTTCTTCAGTCAAACCTACTGCTGCTACTTCAGGGAGAGTGTAGATGGCTGCAGGAGTCAAGTTCAATTTGGCAACAGCATGATTTCCTTTGAGGGCATTTTCAGCGGCAACTTCACCCATGCGGAAGGCTGCGTGCGCCAACATCTTAGTACCGTTGATGTCACCTGGTGCGTAAATACCTGGAACAGAAGTTTCCATGTATTCATTGACCTTGATACGTCCACGATCCAATTCAAACTCAACATCGCCAATTCCTTCAAGATCTGGTACACGACCGATTGAAAGGAGAGCCTTGCTTGCGATAATATCGTCTTTTCCTTCAACCTTGATACGAAGTTGACCATTTTCTTCGATGATTTCTTGGAGTTTAGTGTCGGTTAAGATGGTCATACCTTTGCGCTCAAGGATCAAACGAAGATTCTTAGAAACTTCCGCATCCATAGCTGGAACGATACGGTCCATCATTTCGATAACAGTTACTTTTGACCCAAATGTCATGAAGGCCTGACCGAGTTCAATACCGACAACGCCACCACCGATGATTACGAGGCTTTCTGGAACTTCATTCATTTCAAGAATATCATCACTGGTCATGACAAGTGATGATTCCATACCAGGGACGTTAATCTTGCTGACTTTTGAACCACCAGCAAGGATAATTTTCTTGGTTTCAAGCAATTCTGAACCATTTACCAAGACATTCTTATCTTTAGTGATAGTACCAACACCCTTATGAACTGTAACTCCGTAGCTGCGAAGAAGACCCGCAACGCCACCAACCAAGGTATTGACAACTTTAGATTTAGTTTCTAAAAGTTTATCCATATCTACAGTGAAGTTTGGATTTTCAATGACAATACCTCGGTTTGCTGCATGACCGATATTTTCGATGATTTCAGCATTGTGAAGGTAGGTCTTCGTTGGGATACAGCCACGGTTCAAACACGTTCCACCGAGTTCAGATTTCTCAACAAGGGCAACCTTCCCACCGAGTTGGGCAGCTTTAATGGCTGCAACATAACCAGCAGGACCTCCACCAATCACAACGATATCAAAGGCATCATCGCTCTTACCATCGTCATTTGAGGCACTAGCTGCAGGTGCAGGTTTTGTTTCTGTTGCAGCTGCTCCAGCAGTTGGGATGTTTTCCCCTTCTTCTCCAAGGTAACCGATAACTTCAGTTACTGGAACAGTTTCACCATCTCCTTTAAGGATGGCAATCAAGTATCCATCTTCTTCGGCTTCCAATTCCATGCTGACTTTGTCAGTCATGATTTCCAAAAGGATTTCTCCTTCTTTTACAAATTCTCCGACTTTTTTATTCCATTGGACGATTTGTCCTTCTGTCATATCCACGCCGGCTTTTGGCATAATTACTTCTAAGGCCATGTCTTACTTCCTTCTAAATCTCTAAAATAACAATAGCTGACTTAAACCAACATTGAGATTGGGTTCTCAATTAAGGCTTTCAAGTCTTTCATAAACTTAGCACCAGCCATACCATCTACAACACGGTGGTCAATAGTTAAACCAAGGCTCATGATAGGACGAATATCAACTTCGCCATTAACAACGACAGGTTTCTCTACTGTTGAGCTCACACCCAAGATAGCAGAGTTTGGTTGGTTAATAATCGGACCAAAGGATTGAACGCCAAACATTCCCAAGTTACTGATTGTGAAGGTTGAATTTTGGAGTTCGCTTGGAGCCAATTTACCATCCAAGGTACGACCAATCACATCCTTAAAGGCTACAACCAACTCTGACAAGCTCATTTTTTCAGCATTGTAAACAACAGGTGTCATCAAGCCGTTATCCATCCCAACCGCCATCGCAAGGTTGACATAGTTATGAGTGATAATGGTCTTGCCGTCTTCTGTCAATGAAGCGTTGATGTATGGGTGTTTCATCAATGTTTTTACAACAGCGAGTGAAAGAAGGTCTGTTACAGTAGTCTTCTTACCAGTTGCTTCCATAATTGGCTCAAGAACCTTCTTACGAAGAGCCAGCATCTCAGACATATCGACATCGTAGTTGAGTGTGAAGGTTGGCGCAGTTAGGTAGGATTCAACCATTCGTTGTGCGATAACCTTACGCATTGGTGTCATTGGAATACGCTCAATCTCACCATAAGGAGTGATATTGTCTGGAACTTCTTCTACTTTTTCAATTTGAGCAGGAGACTTGATAGTGTCGTTTTCGATATTTTCAGGAAGTAAGGCCAAAACATCCTTCTTCATGATTTTACCACGATGACCTGTTCCTTGGATTTCCTGCCAAGCAATGTTATGTTCGAGGGCAATTCGTTTTGCAAGTGGCGAAATGCGAACCACATTTGTGTCTTTATAAGTTTCCACGTCTTCTTTGTGGACACGACCGTTTGCACCTGAGCCAGAAACGTCGTAGAGGTTGATCCCTAGATCATCCGCTAACTTTCTAGCCGCAGGAGTCGCTCTTAGCTTGTCATCAGCCATGACCTCTCCAATTCTAATTATGATACAAAGGGCGTAAAAAGCGACTGAAAAATAGGAAATCGACGCAGACTTCGATGAAGTCAAGGAGATTTATCTTTTTTCCGAGCTTTTAGCCCGTGTTCAACTCTACAAGTAACTTGGACACGAAACGTGTCTCAAGTTACTACGGTTGTCGCTATCAGGCGACCAACCTAGTAGACTTACTAAGTTTTTTGTCGAATATTATCGATTCGTCAAAAAACTGTCGCAACTTTACATACAACTTGGATACAAAACATATTTCAAGTTACTAAAGTTAAAAATCTCTAAAATTTTACATAATTTAATTTATGTAATTCTATTCTTTGTTATATGTCTTACGGATGGCGTCTTTGATGCTTTCAACTGTTGGTATCATTGCATTTTCTAGGTTTTGTGCATAAGGCATTGGCACATCTTCTCCTGCACAGCGGCGGATTGGTGCGTCTAGATAATCAAATGCTTCTGATTCTGAAATAATAGCTGAAATCTCTCCGATATAGCCACTTGTTTTGTGGGCGTCGTTAACCAGAACGACCTTACCAGTCTTTTTAACAGAGTTGATGATAATTTCTTTATCAAGTGGCACTAATGTACGAGGGTCCACAATTTCAACAGAAATTCCTTCTTCTGCTAATTCTTCAGCAGCTTGAACCACACGGCGAAGCATTTTTCCATAAGTAACGACTGTTACATCTGTACCTTCACGTTTGATTTCACCAACTCCAAGTGGGATTGTGTAGTCTGGATCAACTGGCACTTCCCCTTTTTGGTTAAATTCTGACTTGTATTCAAGGATGATAACAGGGTTGTTATCACGGATAGAAGACTTGAGCAGTCCTTTCATATCCGCAGGTGTACCTGGAGCTACAACCTTGAGACCAGGGATGTGTGTAAACCAAGACTCTAGAGATTGCGAGTGCTGAGCGGCAGAACCAACTCCGTTACCAGCTGCACAACGTACAGTCATTGGAACCTGACCTTTACCACCAAACATATAACGTGTTTTAGCAGCTTGGTTGACGATATTGTCCATGGCAATAACCGAGAAGTCCATGAAGGTCATATCGACAATTGGACGAAGTCCTGTCATGGCTGCTCCTGCTGCTGCTCCCGAGATGGCAGCTTCAGAAATCGGACAGTCACGGATACGTTCTGGACCAAATTCTTCGAGCATTCCAACAGAAGTTCCGAAGTCTCCTCCGAAAACACCGACGTCTTCTCCCATCAGGAACACATTTTCATCGCGACGCATTTCCTCAGACATAGCAAGGATAATGGTGTCACGGAACGACATTGTTTTTGTTTCCATTTTTATCTCTTTCTCCTTAGTCTGCGTAAATATCTTCAAATGCGGATTCAAGCGGTGGGAATGGGCTTTCCTCTGCAAATTTAACAGAATCTTCTACTGCTTCCTTGACTTGTGCTTGAATTTCTTCCAATTCTTCTGCACTTGCAATATTGTTTTCAATGAGGTATTTGCGAAGATTCTCGATTGGGTCTTTTTGTTTCCATAATTCCACTTCTTCACGGGTACGATATTTACCAGGGTCAGATGATGAGTGACCAAGCCAGCGATAGGTTACACTTTCGATCAAAACTGGTCCATTGCCACCACGAACATGGTCTACGGCTTTCTTAAATCCTTCATAGACATCGATGACATTGTTTCCATCTTCGATAAACATTCCAGGGATTCCATAAGCAGCACTACGTTGATGGATATGCTCCACATTGGTCATTTTCTTGATATCCGCAGAGATCCCATAACCGTTGTTAATGCAGTAGAAAATAACAGGAAGTTTCCAAATAGAAGCCATGTTCACTGCTTCGTGGAAAACACCTTCGTTGGTCGCGCCATCTCCAAAGAAGCAGACAACGATTTTACCAGTATGTTGCATTTGTTGACTGAGGGCTGCACCGACAGCGATTCCCATACCACCACCAACGATACCATTGGCACCGAGGTTCCCAGCATCCAGGTCAGCGATGTGCATAGAACCACCTTTTCCTTTACAGGTTCCAGTGTATTTCCCGAGGATTTCAGCCATCATTCCGTTGAGGTCAATCCCCTTAGCAATAGCTTGCCCGTGTCCACGGTGATTTGAGGTAATCAGATCATCTGGATTAAGAGCCAGCATCGCTCCGACGTTAGCAGCTTCCTCTCCGACAGAAAAGTGAGTCATACCGGGAACTTTTCCCTTTTTCACTAACTGAGCGATTTTTAAGTCCATGCGACGGATTTCTTCCATCTTACGGAACATCTCTAGCAAAAGATTTTTATCTAAAGTTGACATAATCTTGCCTTTCTAACTTTGTACTTACCTTACTATTTTACCTTTTTTAGTATACACTGTCAAAGTATATGGCTATTAAAATTTCACAATATAAAAAAATAAATCCCTGTTAAAACAGGGATTCTCTCTAGTTAGAGCATTATTTCACAAAGTGCTTTTTCAGGATAATTTCTTAAAATTAGCTCAATCTTTTCATTACGGTTTTCAAACGCCATTGATACAAACAACCAGAAACAATCAAGCTGGCAATCAACCCAATCCAGTAAGCAAATGCCCCTAAGTCAGTTACTTGATCTAGTAGATATCCTAGTGGTATCGCTACTCCCCAATATCCGATTAAGCCAAGATAGAAAGGAACGATAGTGTCCTTATACCCTCTTAAAATTCCTTGGAGCGGAGCCGCAAAGGTATCAGCTAGCTGGAAAAAGAGACTGTAGGTTAGAAATACAGCAGTTGTTTCAATGAACTGAGGGTCATTTCCATATAGATTTGCAACACGATCTCTAAAAATGTAGAGAAAAGACAGGGTAAGACCTGCAAAAATAAGGGCGGTTACTCTCCCCAAACGAGCATAGATTTTTGCATCCTCAAAACGTTTGGCCCCCACCTCGTAAGACACAACAATCGCCATAGCAGAGGAAATACTCATAGGAAAAGCATACATGAGGCTGGAAAAATTCATAGCTGACTGGTGACTGGCAATGATGAGCGATGAAAACTTAGCCATGATTAGTCCAACCACGGAGAAAATGGCTACTTCAGCAAATACGGTTCCCCCGATTGGTAGACCTAATCGAACACCTTCCTTGATTTTATCTATATTTAGTGGAATGCGTTTTTCAAGATGTAACGCTTTTAACCTTTCTTGTTTGAACAAAACAAGCAGGGAAATGCCCAATAAAACCCAATAGGCTAGCGAAGTTCCTAGCCCTGCTCCTGCGCCACCAAGCTCAGGGAAACCGAAAGCTCCATATATCAAGAGATAGTTAAAACCACTATTGAGCGGAAGTAATAGGAGCATGAGATACATAGATAGTTTGGTCAAACCAAGAGAATCTAACAATGACCGAATGACACTAAAAAGCAACAAGGGAATAATCCCGATAGAAAGGTACCAAAGATAAGAAACTGCAACTGCCGCCACTTGAGTTTCTAGACCAATATGGTTTAAGACAGGTGGCGCTAAGAATACTACCATGCCAAGCAAGAGCAAAGACAGTCCGAAAGCTAAATAGATGAATTGGTAAAAATCAGATGCTACTTCTTCCTTTTTGCCCCGTCCCAGATGATGGCCTATGATGGGAACCATGGCCGAAACAATCCCTGTTAAAAAAGTAAAGAAAGGATTCCATAGACTCGTTGCGGTTGACACCCCCGCCAAGTCCATGGTATTGTACTGCCCAGTCATAGTTGTATCAACAAAAGAGGCAGAATAATTGGCAAATTGATAGATCAGGATAGGGAAAAATATCTTCAGAAATAAGACAAACTTGTCTTTAAATTGATGGGTTGGATACATATATGCTCTCTATTCTTATAGTTTATAGAGCAGAGTCCCATCTAGTTTTGGTAGACGATTTGTCCCTTACAGATGGTATATTTAACCTGCCCTTTTAAAGTTTCACCGATAAATGGTGAATTAGCTGCTTTTGAAGCAAAGTGTGAGTCCACAAGGCGATCAGCCTTGGCATCAAAGATAGTGATGTCCGCTGGACCATTTTCAGCTAAGTAACCAGCTTCAAAGTTGTAAAGTTTGGCTGGATTAACAGTCATTTTTTCAAGCAATTCCATCAAGCTTAGCTCACCAGCTTCCACCAAATAAGTCAAACCAAGAGAAAGAGAGGTCTCCAAACCTGTCATACCAGATGGTGCTTTGGTGATATCTTCTACATTTTTCTCATCTGCATGGTGAGGAGCGTGGTCTGTCGCGATAACTGTGATAACACCTGACTTGAGACCTTCGATAACGGCACGACGGTCTGACTCCAAACGAAGTGGAGGATTCATTTTGGCATTGCTACCTTGAGTTAAAAGAAGAGCTTCTGTCTTAGAGAAATGCTGTGGCGCTACTTCTGCTGTGACTTGTGCTCCCAAACCTTGAGCAAATTCCACTACCTTGACACTTTCTTCCTTAGACAAATGCTGAATGTGAACATGGGCCTTGCTTGCATAGGCAATCATAACATCACGCGCAATCATAGCGTACTCAGCCACCCCAGTCGCTCCACAGATATGGAAATGTTCTTTAGCAATGTTTTCGTTAAATCCAAGAATCCCATTCAAACCTGGATCTTCCTCATGAAGGCTGATAAAGGTATTGAGTTTTTTGGCTTCTTCCATGGCTTCCTTGACCACTTTACTACTTTCAAGTGGAATACCGTCATCAGAAAAACCAACCGCACCTGCTTCTAAGAGTGCCTTAAAGTCTGTCAAATCTTGGCCATTAAAGTTCTTGGTAATAGTCGCAACTGTCTTGACATTGATTTTTTCCTTGGCAGCTGACTGGAGAACTTCTTGCAAAGTTTCTACGTCCGAAATGGTTGGACTAGTATTAGCCATCATGACAACCGTTGTAAAACCACCTGCAGCAGCCGCTAGTGCCCCAGTATGGATGTCTTCCTTATGAGTCTGGCCGGGTTCACGGAAATGAACATGAATATCAACTAGTCCAGGCGCAACTACAAGCCCAGTAGCATCAATTAGCTCTGCTCCTTCTTCCTTGATTTCAGGGGCAATTTTGACAATTTTCCCATCTTGGACCAAAACATCACACACTTGATCCAAACCAGACTTAGGATCCATTACACGACCATTTTTGATTAGTAGCATCTGCTTTCTCCTTTATTCATAGAAATCAACTTGGGTATCCAATAATTTATCCCCATCATAAACAAACTTGGCTGAAAAGAAGGGTCTGTCCTCTAAAAGCCACTCAACAAAGGTGTGGTCACCTTCCCAAGTTGGCTTGCTCAAAACCTCGTCATAGGGAACCCATTCCAGCCTCCCCTCATTGCAGTCAATCAAGTCACCCTCAAACTCTGTCACCTTAAAAACATAGGTGTACCAGTCTAAATCTGGTGTGAATTCTGGAAAAGTGATAACACCTTTAAGTACTGGCTTGGCTTTGAGGCCTGTCTCTTCGAGGATTTCACGCGCTGCACATTCCTGTGGAGTCTCACCTCGCTCTAGCTTTCCACCCACACCAATCCATTTGCCTTCATGGACATCGTTGGGCTTCTTATTGCGATGGAGCATGAGCAGTTCTTTTCCGTTATCAATGTAGCAAATCGTCGCTAACTGAGGCATATTCTCTCCTTATCTAAGCCAATCGATTGGCTCTTGTCCTGTCTCTTTTAAGAATGCATTGGCCTTGGAAAAAGGCTTGGAACCCCAAAATCCTCTATAAACCGATAACGGACTAGGATGGGCTGATTCGATAATTAAGTGGTGAGGATTGGTAACCAAGACCTTCTTCTTACGTGCATAAGCGCCCCAGAGCACAAAGACTATCGGTCTGTCTAGATTATTGACAACCCGAATCACGGCATCAGTAAAAGGCTCCCATATCTGCCCAGCATGACCATTGGCCTGCCCAGCAGGAACAGTCAAGCAAGTATTGAGAAGTAAGACTCCCTGCTCAGCCCAAGACGTCAAATCATGTGATTTCTTAACGCCGATATCATCTGACAATTCTTTTAAAATATTTTGCAAGGACGGTGGCGCTGGAATAGCATCGGGTACAGAAAAACTCAAGCCCTGCGCCTGACCTGGCCCGTGATAGGGGTCTTGCCCTAGAATCACCACCTTCACTTCTTCAAGCGGTGTAGTCAAGAGAGCCTGAAAAACTTTTTCCTTAGGTGGATAGACAGTTCCCTGAGCATAGACCTGTTCCATAAATTGATTGATTTTCCCAAAATAACCTTCAGGTAATTGCTCCTTAATCAAAGCATGCCATGATGAGTGTTGCATCTTTCTCTCCTTTATCGTATCCATCTAAAAGCACGTCTTAATTCATCCGTACCATTTTTAAAAAAGCATAAACCATGTGCAAGTATGATTTTATCCGGTTTCCAGTTTAACATACGGGAAAAGGAAACCTTTGCTTCCCTTTGTCTTCCTAAAAAAGTCATCCGATAGTCAATAGGAGTTTGACAATCAGGGGCTGTAACACGAGCTAAACGATAGAATTTTCTGCGGATTGGACTAGCTATCTTTTCTGGTTCAAAATTCTCTATAAGGTCTGTTACTATAAGTGTTTTAGTTGATTTATGAAAAAACACGACCTCTTCGATGACAGAACTTCCCTTAAAAATAAGTTGATCAATCTCATCAGACCATAAGTCAGGTGCCTTATCTGTTAAAGGAGCATCAAATTCCACCATGACATTCTGACTTTTTGCTCTCTCTTCAACTCCTGGACTAGACCATGCTTGTGCATAAGGATATCTTTTTTTCCAATCTGCAATATAGGCGTAGTGAATCTTATTGGGTGAAATCAGGTAAGCGACTCTGCCCAAAGCATCCAGTTCCGTAAAGAGCTCCTCATTTGGCGCAATCGGAGAATGAATCCAGAGTTTTCCATCGTTTAACTTAATCACCGTCATACGTGTCTGAAAAGGAAGGTTGAAGATCTTCATGTCCATTTGAATCAAATCACCATCTACTATCCAGATATTCTGATCAACTTTCTTTAGTGTATACAATGGTTCATAAAGAGAAAGTTCTGGTCTTGACATCGTTTACCATTCCTTTATTTTTACTGCCTCTATTATAGCAAAAAGTGGCTATCTAAACCACTTTTTACAGTTCTTATATATACTGTTATTGACCCTATTATTTGACATTACTATTCACAGCATCAATCAGCCATTAAAAACTTTTCGATTGTATCAATAGCATAGGAAAGTTGATTATTTACAGACATCATCCGTTCAAGATTAGCGTCCATATAGTAGAGTTCAGATAAACCAACCCTAGGGAGAAAGAGGGAATAGTGGATATTCATCTTCTCTCGAGTACTTAACTCTATATGATTGCTTATGACATACTTTAACTCTTTTAACGAATTTACTTGAGCAACCACACCTTTTAACTGATACTGCTCGATGAGATTTAGTAAGTTATCAATCTCTTCAATGACTTTAATTTCCATATCAACACCTCTTGGGAAAATCACTACAAAGCATCTAAACAATCCAGCAAGTCTTGGTAAGAATGAACTTCGAAAGTCGGCTGGGCTTGTGTGTGATTTTCGAGGTGATGTGGGTTGTACCAGATGGTATCTATGCCAGCATTATTGCCACCTTGAATATCTGCTGTTAGAGAATCTCCAATCATCAGCGTCTTTTCTTTACTAAATCCAGCAATCTGTTGACCGATTTTTTCATAGAATAATGCATCAGGCTTTTGTGTTTGTAACTGCTCGGAGATAAAGACTTGGTTGAAATAGGGAGCCAGGCCAGATTGAGCCAAACGACCTGTCTGAATGGCAGTAATGCCATTTGTCGCAGCATACAAGTCATAATCACGTTCGATGAGGCTGTCCAAGAGTTCATGAGCACCCGAAAGAGTTTGTCCCTGTTGGGCTAAGTAAAATTGGTAACGCTGAGCAAGTAACCTACCGTCTTTTTCCTGTCCAAAATGCGCAAATAGACGAGAAAAGCGCGTGTTAACCAGCTCTTGTTTACTGATTTTCTTTTGTTCCAAGTCCTTCCAGAGAGCCTTGTTCATAGGAACATAATAGTCTTTATAGGCTTGAATGTCTGCAACTCCTTCTTCTTTTAAAAGTTGCGTCAGTGCCACATCCTCAGCAGCATCAAAATTAAGCAAGGTGTGATCGAGATCGAAAAGTAGAAATTTGTAGGGCATTGAGTTTCCTTTCTGAAAATTCATTAAGAATATTATAGCATAAATGAACCTTTGATTTATTGAGTTTCAAATACTTTTTACACTCACATTTTGACCGTGCTCAAGTGCAAATCTAAAACTAGTCAGCAAAACTTCGAATGAATCTTTTCCGGAACTAGTTATGAAATAATGCGATAAATTTGTTATATGCTCTGCGATATTATTTCCCCAAGGAGGAGTGAGTGACAAATCTTCAAAATCCCATATAACATCCTGAGGGAGAAATTTTTTCAACTCCTCTTGGATAGATACCAACTCAGCTATTCCACTCTCAACAGATTCAAAAGGAACATCTCCCCAGTAAAGCTTATTCATTATTACTGGGTATCTACTTCCCCACTGATTATTCTCTAAGCGAACATAAATAGTCGAAAAGAATGAATTAAAAAGACTCCCTTCTCCTATAGTCCACCAATTATAACCAACCATTAACCCTACAGACATAGATATTCTCCTATTCATTTTTAATATTATTTAACGTCAACTAAAGTTTTATACTGATAGTCTCTAAAACATACATTCATTCTCCCCTACCCCAACTCCTTGGCTATTCTGCTTTTTTCAAGTTTTCCCTTAACAATTCGTTTCCATAAAACAAGTAGATTCAAACTATAAGATAAGCGTAGGAGGAAATAATTAATCCATTCGATAAGGGCAAAAAGCTGTATTAGTGTGGCTATAATAGCCACTCGAACACTCTGGGTGTTCCAGACTATAAAAGGAAAGCCTGAAATAAGTAAAACAAGGTCTAGTATTCTGAAACAACCATATAGTTTGGGAACAGTTCCACTTCCGAACTGAGGTTTCGACAGTCTTCTAATCAAAATCGCCCAATAGGTCGAGCCTTGAAGCAATATAAATGTCAGTAAAGATAAAGGATAGAGAATGGTAATTAGACTCATCCAATCACCAAGACGATTTTTCAAAAGGAAAAAACACAACCAAAAGGATAGGATGGCTGTAAGCTCTCCCAAACAGAGGGACACCAACTCTTTTCTAACTTTCTCTTTTTTTATGCTCATCATCTCACCCATCTATCTATCATCCTATATCAGAAAAAAAGCTATTCGAATCATTTTCTAGTCAACATTTCTCAGAATCAAGGCATTCTAAGCGTCGAACTGCTCAATCCCTTTAATATCCGTGTGATTCGAAACTTAGAATTGCATTGATATAAATGTTTTGGTGCTATTCTAAGTTTATGACAAACCTAAATTTTAATTTTAGAAGGATTCTAAAGCTAGAATGGCTCTAAAATCACGAGAAATATGCTATTCGAAACTTAGAAGAACCTTTTTCTAAACTTCATACTCACTTTAACTAGTAGGACTTACAATTCTTCTGATGAGCTTTGAGTTTTTTCAGAGCCCAGTCATAGTGACTGGAGATGGCACTGACAAAGTAGGAACCTAGACTTGTTCCTCCCGTCCACTTATAGACACCTTTTGTGAACAATTCGTCATTGATGAAGCCTTCCATCAACTCTAAAACCTCTTTATGCGATTGATTGAGGAGTTTGGTCGCTTCTTCTAAGGACGTTCTCTGGTGCTTCTTCCAAAAAGCGACATTCATTTCCCCATAAGTTTTCCAATTATAAGGTTCAGGGAGAAAAGGTCTTTCATGACCCTTTTGATTGGAATGTACCCAGGTTAAAAGTAACTGATGCCATTCATAGAGATGGATCAGGACATCCCGTAGATTTTTATCTCTATTCCAGTGAGCTTCTTTTTTCTTTTGGTCTTTTGAAAAATCAAAAGGAGTCTGTAGCTCCTCTTCACTTAGCAGAGAAATTAAGAGATTAAGTTTTTCATAGTTTTCCTTAGAGGCTAACACTAGCTCCTCTTTCGTTCTCGGTCTAGGCATAGGAGTTCTCCCTTCATTTTCAACTAGAATAAGCTATTTTGTTACTTCATTATACCATAATCAAAAAGCAGTTCTTCATTTTACGAACAACTGCTTTTACTAACTATTTTTTTATGCTTATAGTCACTAGTTTACATATAAATCTCTAAAGCGACCATCCACTTCTGCTATCTGATAGAGCAAGTGGGCTAGTTCTTGGTAATCTTCTTTTAAACATGAAAGATGGGCTTGACCAAATAGAGTAGCCAATTCTTCTTTTAATCTTGCCCCTTCTGGATCATGGTCTTTTAAGAATTTACTGAGATAGAGATTTCGAACAGCAGCAAGTTTAAAGCTGAAATACTGATGCAATTGTTTTTGCTCCGTATTTAAGCCGTTTTCAGCAACTGCTTTTGCATAACATTCCAAAACACCGTTTTGGCCATTCAGATATCTGTTCTTCATAATCCTTGCTGTTTCCTGATAGATTTCAGTCTGACTAGGACTCCTGACCTTCTTAAAATTTCCCCACATGGAGTAGGCTCCGCGCTTATAGTCAATAGCCTCTGCCTTCCATGCTTCTAGTATGTCATTAAAAGCAACCTTCATACAGGCAAAACCAGCTGGATCATGCAAATAGAGGTGCTGATGATCAATGCCATACACGGTTACGAAGTGATCCACACCATAAAGGATTGTGTGATTGGGATTGTAAGTCAGATGGCCCATATCAAGAGGTCCCAGAACGACAGGTCCATTTGACAGAAATGTTTCCAACTTTCTTTTAACCTCTTCCAAATCTACTTCCGCGCCATCTTTTAGATAGAAGTCCTCATAGTCAAACCCAAGTATTTTTAAGGAATGAGAGATGGAAAGATCTGGCATTCCATTATCAAAAAATACTAGAGGGTGCTCCTCATCTTCCTTTACGATACTAGCTCCATTTCCCATCACCATAATTGCCTCTAAAAACTCTGCTTTAAAGTCATAGCCATAGCCATCCAGTGCCATTGCCAATGAATAACTATAGCAAAGTGACACATCTCCAAAATACATCTGCATATTCCTACCTCCTTATCTTCTATGGGACTATTATACCGAGAAAACTATTCGCATGCCCCATAAAATCCAAACAAAAAATATGGTTTGTTTGTTTACAGACATGAATGTCAACAATTAAAAACTCTGTAAAAGCTATCTTCTACAGAGTTTGATTTGCATCTTTATAAAAAATCAGAAAATGATCTAGTCCCTGATGACTGGTATCCAGAGTTCCATTTGGTAGTCTGAGGACGACATATCTCCTTTGAAATAAACTTCAAAGTCTGGGGCTCCTGAGTGGCGATAGCCAGTTTCTGGAAAAAAGACCTCTAAGACATATTTCCAAGCATTGTGAATGCTAGCAGGTATAGGGCCTTTGACTGGTACGATAGCATATTCAGCGGCTGGGATATCTTTGATGGACAGACCTAGTTCTTCTGCTTTAGTTTTATCCGTCACATCATAAGCAGCCATATAGTTGATGATTTCGCCTTCTTTGACATCCGAGCAGACGCCAAAAGATTGGCCACTGCCTAGACTCTCTAGGCTTTCAAAGCTGTGATGGGCATAGAGATGCTCCCAAGCAGACGGGCATTTGCTATTGTCAATAGCTTCCAATAGGACGCCTGCCACGGTAAAAGCAGGTTTCTTTTGAATCTTGATATCCATGTTCTTTCCTCCTGTGATTTTTAAGGATAATTGAAGTCTAGGAAAGATCCGATAAGGTTTTCCTTTTCGAACTTCTGAGGGAGTTGCACCATGGAATTTCTTGAAGGCTGTGCTGAAGGCGTCAGCAGACTCATAGCCGTATTTCATTGCTATGTTAATGACTTTCTCAGTGCTTTCCCGCAAGTCCATCACAGCCTCTGACAACCTGCGATTGCGCAAGTATTCTGCTAATGTCATATCTGCCAGGATAGAAAATAGCCTGCTAAAGAGAGAGTAAGAATAGCCCGATAGCTGCTGAAATCTTTTCATATCCACTTCTCCAGTCAGTTGCTGCTCCAAATAATCCATGGTTTGATTGAATTGATGCATCATATTCTTCTTTTCTTACCTCCATAAGATACAAAGGTCATTAAAAGCAAAGTGAAAATGGGAAAATTATCGCTGGTTCTTCTGATTCTAGGTAATTTTTTCTTTTTCGCATAGCTTTTAGTCCGTGTTCAATTCTATCTATATTCTAACAAATACAGGATACTTCCACCCTAGAATCTTTGTACAAGATTTAAAGGTGTAAATTCTATAACTTATCTTTTAATTTCTCAACAAAGAGATAGGCTGCAGGGCAGGTCAAGGTATTCTTAATCGTCAAATGATTAATTTGATGGATCTTTTTCCGATCTGTATGGGGGAATTCACGACAGGCCTTGGGACGAACATCATAGATGCAGCAGAGATTGTCTCCTCCTAGAAAGGGGCAAGGCATGGATTTGAAAACTTTATCCCCATCTTCATCCACCTGAAGGAATTCCGCTTCAAAAGCCGGTAATTTCATCTTAAAGTACTTAGCGATACGGGTGATATCTGCTTCTTTAAAGTCGGGCCCCAAAGTCTTGCAACAGTTGGCACAGGCAGTGCAATCAATCTCAGCAAAGACTTCTTGGTGAATCTGCTGCGCAATCTTATCTAAGTTTTTAGGAGGTTTTTTCTTTAGATTAGCTAACACTTTGCGGTGGTCCTTCTGCTTTTGCAAGGCTAGCTGATGGTAATACTCAATATCAATCTCTTTAGACATAATTTCTTCCTAATACAAGTGTTTTTGTCTATTATACCATAAACTCTGCCCCTTTCTTATCCCCTTGAACAGAAAAAAGCCCTTCGGAAAAAATCCGAGGGGCTTCAAACCTTGTTCACTGAACTAGATTATTTTTTAAGGTTGTAGAATGATTTCAATCCACGGTATTCAGCTACTTCACCAAGTTGGTCTTCGATGCGAAGCAATTGGTTGTATTTAGCGATACGGTCTGTACGTGAAAGTGAACCAGTCTTGATTTGTCCTGCGTTTGTTGCAACTGCGATGTCAGCAATTGTTGAATCTTCAGTTTCACCTGAACGGTGTGATACAACTGCAGTGTAACCAGCTTCTTTCGCCATTTCGATAGCATCGAATGTTTCAGTAAGTGTACCGATTTGGTTAACTTTAATAAGGATTGAGTTAGCAGCACCTTCTGCAATACCTTTTTCAAGGTAAGAAGTGTTTGTTACGAAGAAGTCGTCACCAACCAATTGAACTTTACCACCAAGACGTTCAGTAAGAGCTTTCCAACCGTCCCAGTCGTTTTCGTCCATACCATCTTCGATAGTGATGATTGGGTATTTGTTTACCAATTCTTCAAGGTAGTCGATTTGTTCTGCAGCAGTACGTACAGCAGCGCCTTCACCTTCGAATTTAGTGTAGTCGTAAACTTTACGTTCTTTATCGTAGAATTCTGATGAAGCACAGTCAAATCCGATAAATACGTCTTTACCAGGAACATATCCAGCAGCTTCGATCGCAGCAAGGATAGTTTCAACACCGTCTTCAGTTCCTTCGAAACGAGGAGCGAATCCACCTTCGTCACCTACGGCTGTTTCAAGACCACGAGATTTAAGGATTTTCTTAAGAGCGTGGAAGATTTCAGCACCCCAACGAAGAGCTTCTTTGAATGATGGTGCACCAGCAGGTACGATCATGAATTCTTGGAAAGCGATTGGAGCGTCAGAGTGAGAACCACCGTTGATGATGTTCATCATTGGAGTTGGAAGAACTTTAGTGTTGAATCCACCAAGGTAGCTGTAAAGTGGGATTTCAAGGTAGTCAGCAGCAGCACGAGCTACAGCGATAGACACACCAAGAATTGCGTTTGCACCCAATTTACCTTTGTTAGGAGTACCGTCAAGTGCGATCATAGCACGGTCGATAGCTTGTTGGTCACGTACATCGTAGCCGATGATTGCTTCAGCAATGATGTTGTTTACGTTGTCAACAGCTTTTTGTGTACCAAGACCACCGTAACGAGATTTGTCACCGTCGCGAAGTTCAACTGCTTCGTGTTCACCAGTAGAAGCTCCTGATGGAACCATACCACGTCCGAAAGCACCTGATTCAGTATAAACTTCTACTTCAAGTGTTGGGTTACCGCGTGAGTCTAGGACTTCGCGAGCGTAAACATCAGTAATAATTGACATTTTTTACTCTCCTTTGAGTTAAATTTTTTACACCTCTATGATACCTTAAAAATAAGCGTTTTTCAAGAAAAAACGTTATCTTTGTGCAAATTTTCCTTAACTTTATAAAGTAATCGCTTTCTTTTATCTGTTTTCTTGCGATTTTTGTGATATACTGTTTTTATGACAGATTTATCAAAACAACTACTAGAAAAAGCTCATGGTGGGCCGAAATTAAACCCTGACGAACAACGCCGCTATCTCGGCACTTTCGAGGAAAGAGTTCTTGGCTACGCGGATATCAGTACTGCCAATAGTCCTGAATTAGAACATGGATTTTTCTCTATTTTAGAGGGTTTTCAAGAAAAGGTAGAGGCACTTTTTGTGAAGATTTCACCAAATATCGAGTTTGACAAACAGGTCTTTTACTTAAAGCAAGCAAAGGAAAGCAACTGTCAGGCGACTATTGTTTCAGATGATCATATCACCTCTCCTTTCGGTCTTGTCATTCATACAAATGAACCTGTTCAAGTAGAAGAAAAGGACCTTAGACTTGCATTTTCAAGTCTTTGGGAGGAGAAAAAGGCTGAGCCACCTAAAAAATCCATCTGGAAAAAATGGTTTGGTTAATGATTTCTCATGTTTAATAAACGGCCAATATTAGTAGCTGTGTGCTCCAAATAGAGACTTGCATTTTTCAAACTATCTTCCAAAGGTTCACTTTTCTCTAAAATAGAAAAGACAGCTTGTATATTTTCGAATGGTAGGGAAGGTAAATCCTCGGAAAGACTACCACAAATAGCAATAACAGGAACTCCGTTAGGGGTTCTTTTTGCTACTCCCATAGGAGCTTTTCCAACAAAGCTTTGACTGTCCAGTCTGCCTTCTCCAACGATAACCAAGTCTGCCCCTGCAACTTTCTTATCAAAATCAATCAAATCTAAACAAGTGTCAATTCCAGATACGATAGTGGCCTCAGCAAAGGAACAGAGCCCAGCCGCAATCCCACCGCCGGCTCCTGCTCCATTGAGAGACAGGGTTGATGGTGAAAATTTTTCATAGAACTCCTGTATAGCCAGATCTACTGTCTCAAACAAAGCAGGATCCAAGCCCTTTTGTTTTCCAAATGTATAGGTCGCTCCTTGATGACCACATAAAGGGCTCACGACATCTGCTAAAATGCGGATTTTCACATCTTCAGGAATCCTATACAACTCGCTGTCTGAAACTGACTCAAACTCAAGCAAAGTCTGACCGCAAGCTGGCAATTCTTTTCCATTCTTATCATAAAAGTGATAACCCAAAGCAGCTGCAATGCCAATTCCACCATCATTACTAGCCGTACCACCTACACCGATGTAGATTTCTTTCATACCTTGATCAATAAGATGGCGGATCAATTCTCCGATACCGCGAGTTTGGATGTGGAGAGGGTTTCGTTTCTCCTGCGGAATCTTTCCAAGACCAACCAAGTTAGCAACTTCAAAGAGCGCTATTTGATCTTTATAAAAGTAGCGCATGGCTTCTTTTAGCCCAAAAGGTCCTGTCACTTGGAACCATTTTTCTTCGAGGTCAAGCGAATGTCGAAGCGCATCTACAGTTCCTTCCCCACCATCGCCAACAGGGCAAAGCAGACATTCTACATCTGCTATCGATTTTTGGAATCCTCTTTTTATAGCTTGAGCGACCTCTTCTGCCGTCAAACTTTCTTTAAAAGAATCGGGTGCAATTACAATTTTCATAGTTCCCTCTCATTCTAAGAAATCAATCAAAGGTAGAACTTCCA
Source organism: Streptococcus sp. oral taxon 064 (assembly GCF_001683375.1). Lineage (GTDB taxonomy): Bacteria > Bacillota > Bacilli > Lactobacillales > Streptococcaceae > Streptococcus > Streptococcus oralis_S. The sequence goes on from NZ_CP016207.1 coordinate 1,674,301, forward strand.
AAAAATCCCTCGTATCTACATGACAAGCTATCTCTGTTTTTACGACCTCTTTGGCACAAAATGCAATACCACGTCCTGCTGACTTTAACATCAAGAGGTCATTGGCACCATCACCGATGGCAATCGTTCTTTCTTTGGGAAGTTCTAATTCCTTTCTCCATCTCTCAAGAGTAGCTTTTTTTACTTGACCTGTCACAATTTCACCAACTGATTTTCCTGTTAAAAAACCGTCTTTGACTTCCAACTGGTTGGCGGAGAAATAGGAAATACCAAGGGATTTTGCTAATCTTTCAACTATTGGTGTAAAGCCACCAGACACTAGACCGACTAGAATGCCCTTCTTTTGAAGTATGGAGATAAATTCTTGAGCATTCTTGGACAGATGAATGGATTTGAAGACAGTATCAAAGACCGAAACCGGAAGGCCTTTTAACAAAGCTACCCTCGCTCGTAAACTTGTTTCAAAGTCCAGTTTGCCTCGCATTGCCTGGCTTGTAATCTGCGATATTTCTTCTTCACAACCTGCTTCTTTTCCTAAAAGGTCAATCACCTCTTCTGCTATCAGGGTGCCGTCAACGTCCATGACACAGAGCCCCATTACTTGAGACATAAACTTTCCTTTCTAAACAGCCCAAAAATCGTATGAAAGAATCATATGATTTTATCTATTAGTTGACTAAACTATGGTACAAGTCAAGGTAAGATTTGCAGGCTGTATCCCATGAGAAATCACATTCCATAGCTTGTTTTTGTAGATTTCTCCAAACTTCCGGCTGGTACTTATAAACATCCAAGGCTGTTTGGAAACTCCAGTTAAGCCAGTATGGTGTTAAATTGTCAAAGCTAAATCCAGTTCCAGTTCCTTCGATTGGATTGAAGGATTGAACAGTGTCACGCAAGCCACCCACTTCATGAACCAATGGTAGAGTTCCATAGCGCATCGCCATCATTTGAGACAAACCACATGGTTCAAAACGACTCGGCATGAGGAAGAGATCACAAGCTGCGTAGATTTCTTGAGCAAGCTTGACGTCAAAAGTGATATTTGCTGATAGCTTGTCTGGATAGACTTGCGCAAACCAGGAGAAGGAATGTTCAAAAGCAGGATCTCCTGTTCCTAAAAGGACTATTTGAACGTCCTCCTGTAAGAAACGATGCAAGCTTTCTACCACAACATCAAAACCTTTTTGGCGGGTCAATCGAGAGACAATCCCAACTAGAGGAACATCTGCTCGCACTGGTAACCCAACTCTCTCTTGTAATTTTGCTTTGTTTTGAGCTTTTCCAGACAAATCTTCTTTATCAAAATGATAGTCTAAAAGTGGGTCTGTTTGAGGATTATAAAGATCTGCGTCAATACCATTGACAATACCTGAAACCTTACCTGACTCCATGCGAAGAATCTGGTCCAAACCGCAACCAAACTGACTGGTCATAATCTCATGTGCATAGCTAGGGGAAACGGTTGTGACACGATCCGCGTAGAGAATACCAGCTTTCATCCAGTTAAGGCAATCATTCCAGCGAAGGGTGCCATCAGCATAGCGTTCAAAGCCAACACCGAACAAATCCCACAACATTCCTTCAGAAAATTGGCCTTGAAATTCCAAATTATGAATAGTTAAAACGGTTCTGATTCCTTGATATGCTTGAATCCAATGGTACTTCTCCTTCAACAAGAAGGGAATCATAGCTGTGTGGTAGTCATGAACATGGAGAAGGTCAGGGATAAAGCCGATGCGTTCCATAGCTTCAAGAGCAGCCAGTTGGAAAAAGGCAAAGCGCTCACCATCGTCAAAATCACCGTACACATGACCACGGAAGAAATAATACTGATTATCAATGAAGTAGAAAGTAACCCCATTCAAGACCGTTTTCTTAATGCCACAGTACTGTCTACGCCATCCCACACTAACTTCAAAGTGAAGAACATCCTCTATCTGGTCTCCAAACTTTGCTTCTACCATATCATAGTAAGGCAAGAAAACTGCAACTTCGTGCCCCGCTTTTACAAGTGATTTGGGAAGTGCACCAATAACATCGCCCAAACCACCTGTTTTTGAAAAGGGTGCTCCTTCTGCCGCTACAAATAAAATTTTCATGAATAAATGTCCTCTGTTACTGTTTCACCCTTCTTCACTACAACTGGATGTTCTGCTGTGCCTCGAATGACAACACCGTCCGCAACCTCAACTCCCTTATCCAAGATAGCATATTCAACTTGGGCACCTTGTCCAATCACAACACGAGGGAATAAAATGCTGTCCTTCACCACACTATCCTTGTGAACATAAATGTTACGAGATAGGACTGACTGAACTACTTCGCCCTCAATGATACTACCAGAAGCAAACTGAGAAGTACTTACTTTTGAAGTATTCGCATAGTAGGTTGGTTCTTCATTCTTAACTTTTGTATAAATCTTTTGATTTGGTGAGAAGAGAGAGTAGAACTTTTTAGATTCAAGCATATCGATATTGGCTTGATAATAGGACTGAACAGAGTGAATGTTTGCCAAGTATCCTGTGTATTCGTAAGCAAAAGCTCCTTCTTTTACAGCTAAATCGCGGAGAACATAGCGCAACTTTTCAGGATATTCTTTCTGAGCCTCTTCTTCAAGTCGTTCAATCAACCAAGGAGTGTCCACAACAAAGATATCTGTAGACATGTTGAAGAGTTCATCCGTAGATTTGTTATCAAAGAGTTTGTGCGAACGAACATGGTCAGTTTCATCGATTTCCAAGATAGCATTCACATCTGAAATGTCTTTCTTAGGAAGTTTCTTATATACAACTGTGATCGGACCATTCGTTGTATTGTGTAGGTGGAAGACTTGATTCAAGTCAATATTCACTAATACATCACAGTTAATCGAAACGGTTTGGTTTGAACCCGAACGTCTCAAGTAGGTAAGTAGCTGTTGGTAATACTCTTTTCCAACTGTACTGCTTTCAACACGAGTGTTGTAAATTCCTAGATAGTAGTGACTTAGAAGGGTTGACAAGCCCCACTCACGACCTGAACGGATATGGTCGAAAACTGAGCTGATATTATCTTGTTGGAAAATACCAAAGATACTACGAACACCTGCATTTGCAAGACTGGAAAGGGGGAAGTCAATCAAACGGTATTTCCCACCGAAAGGCAAGCTAGCTACCGGACGGTGTTCTGTTAACGTTGACATATCATGAAAACCAACTGTGTTTCCTAAAATGGCTGAATATTTATCAATCTTCATCTGTTGCTACCCCCACTACTTCATTGTATCCTACTACTTGTACTTCATCCGTTCCGTCAATCTCTACGCCGTCTGCAATAATGGCACCCTCACCAATAATAGCACGAGTAATCTTTGCTCCATGGCCAATAATAGCCCCACTCATGATAACGGAATCAACGACCTCAGCACCTTCACGTACTTGTGCTTCTGTTGAAAGAATCGAACGTTTAACAGTTCCATCTACAAAACAACCATCCACGACCAATGAATCTTCAACGTGAGCATGCGCACCAAAGTAGTTTGGTGGTGAAATCAAGTTTCTAGAGTAAATTTTCCACTGACGATTGCGGCTATCCAAGGCATTTTCTGGTGAAATGTACTCCATATTGGCTTCCCAAAGTGACTCAATCGTACCAACATCTTTCCAGTAGCCATTAAATTCATAAGCATAGACACTTTCACCAGACTCGAGATAGTTAGGGATAACGTTCTTACCAAAGTCTGACATATCCACATTACTCTTTTCAGCAGCAACAAGCATATTGCGAAGTCGTTTCCAGTCGAAAATATAGATTCCCATAGAAGCTTTTGTAGATTTAGGTTGAGCAGGTTTTTCTTCGAATTCAACGATACGGTTATTGGCATCTGTATTCATGATACCGAAACGGCTAGCTTCTTTGAGCGGTACGTCTAGGACAGCTACTGTCAAACTGGCATTATTATCCTTATGGGACTGAAGCATATCATCGTAGTCCATCTTGTAGATGTGGTCACCAGAAAGAATCAAAACATACTCAGGATTAATACTGTCGATGTAGTCAATGTTTTGGTAGATAGCGTGACTAGTCCCTTCAAACCAACGGTTTCCTTCGCTGGCTGAATAAGGTTGTAAAATAGAGACACCTGAATTGATACCATCCAATCCCCAGCTAGAACCATTTCCGATATGGTTGTTCAAAGCGAGAGGTTGGTATTGCGTAATCACACCAACATTATGGATTCCAGAGTTTGCACAGTTGGAAAGAGCAAAATCAATGATACGGTAGCGCCCACCGAATTGCACTGCCGGTTTGGCAATGCTTTGAGTGAGTTTTCCGAGACGTGTTCCTTGCCCACCCGCAAGGATCAAAGCTAGCATTTCATTCTTCATTTTCTACTCCTTTATAAAGACATGTGAACGTTAAAATCGAAAGAAGGTCGGAAGTCAAACTTTTTTATAAAAATAATAGGAAATCCATTTCTCTTGTGTTTCAAGTCCAATACAAGTACATCCGTTTTTAAAATCTAAAAAATATCATCAACAGCCCATTATTCTTTTTTCTTAGCTGGTTTCAAACGACGCTTGATCTTCCAGATGCTTGCTCCCATGGCAGGCAAGGTAAAGGTCAAAGTCTGCTCATAATCCTTCCATAAGCCTTCTTGAGTCTGAACTGTTTGATTGTGCTCTTTCCACACACCTCCCCATTCTTCTAATTCTGTATTCCAAACTTCTTCGTAAATACCTGCAACAGGTAAACCAATCGTAAAGTCCTTACGTTCAACTGGTGCCATGTTAAAGACACAGACTAACATTTCGTCTTTCTTGCCCTTACGAATAAAGGAAAGGACACTCTGATCTCTATTATCAGCATCGATAATCTCGATACCATCATAACTAGTATCAATTTCCCAAAGACAGCGATGGTCTTTATAGAATTGATTGAGTTGAGAAGTAAAATGCTTCATCTTGGCATTCATCGGATCTTCTAGATTAGACCATTCCAACTGCTCCTCAGACTTCCACTCTAGGAATTGCCCGTACTCACTACCCATGAACAAGAGTTTCTTACCAGGATGACAAATTTGATAGGTGTAGAGGTTGCGCAGACCAGCGAACTGATTGTAGCGATCTCCCCACATCTTATGCATCATACTCTTCTTGCCATGAACCACTTCATCATGCGAGAAAGGTAAGAGATAGTTTTCATTGAAAACATACATAAAGCTGAAGGTCACAAGATTAAAGTCATACTTGCGATAAATCGGATCTTCCTCGTAGAAACGGAGAATGTCGTTCATCCAGCCCATATTCCATTTATAGTCAAATCCAAGGCCGCCCATTTCTTTCATACCAGTAATCTTTGTCGCTGATGAGCTTTCTTCTGCAATCATCATGATATCTGGATGAGCTAACTTAATCACTGTGTTCAACCGTTGAAGGAAATAATAACCCTCGTAGTTAAGGTTTCCACCGTCTTTGTTTGGAGTCCAAGGAGCATTATCATAATCTAGATACAGCATATTGCTCACTGCATCGACCCGAATACCATCTAAGTGGTAAAAATCAATCCAAAATTTAATACTTGAAATCAGGAAAGACTGGACCTCATTTTTCCCGAGGTCAAAATTCAGTGCACCCCAACCGTAGTTATGAGCCTTGTTGTGGTCTTGGTATTCAAAAGTTGGTGTACCGTCATAATATGCCAATGCATCATCATTAATAGTGAAATGACCCGGAACCCAGTCGACGATAACACCGATATTATTTATATGACATTCTTCAACGAAATCTTGGAATTCCTCAGGTGTACCATAGGAATGTTCAAAAGCAAAGTAACCCATAAGTTGATAGCCCCAGCTCAATCCAAGTGGGTGAGCCATTAAAGGCATGAACTCAATATGTGTATAGTTCATCTCAACTAAGTATGGAATCAACTCGTCTTTCAGTTGCGAAAAAGTATAGGGACTACCATCTGGATTTCTCTTCCAAGATCCTGCATGGGCTTCATATATATTAACTGGTCTCTCGAAAAATCCCAGACGTTTGCGACGTGCTAGCCAAAGGCCATCTTTCCATTTCTTTTCACGGATATTGGTCAAAACAGCTCCTGTACCCGGTCTAGCTTCAAAATAAACTGCCAAAGGATCGATCTTCATAATCTGGTGACCATTTGCACGCGTGATATGATATTTATAAATCTGACCTTCCTGGGCTTGACTCGTAAAGACTTCCCAAACACCTGCTTCATTACGAACCATAGGAATCTGATTCTCAACCCAATCGGTAAAATCACCAACTAGATGAACTGCTTGTGCATTTGGGGCCCAAACCCTAAAGGTATAGCCTATTTCTCCGTTTTTCTCCTCTCTATGCGCTCCTAAATAATGCTGGAGGTGAAAGTTCTCACCTGTAGTAAAGGTTCTTAATGCTTCTTGATTATTCATTCAATCCCCTTTCTTTTGTAAGCGTTTTCTATAATTCTATTATACACTCTTTTAAGATAACTTTCAAGTAATTTACGAAGGAAATCATATTTTTTTATGAAAGCCTTCAAAAAATTACCTAGCATTTTAAAAAAGATATCCAGAAAATAGAACACAAAACAATTTCCATATATTTTTTTATTATAATACCAGAATATTCGTTTTTTATCAATTTTTTACTGTATTATTTTGAAAAAAATAAAATCAGGAAGTTATTTTCCTGATTTTATAAATTATCTCACATCAAAAACAATGGATTTGACATTTGTCATCGCTTCGATACTATATTTAATTCCTTGCACTCCCGCACCAGAACCTTTTACACCAAGGAATGGGAAATTATCTGGTCCACGTTGTGTTTTATTGTTAATATGAACGGTACCAACTTCAAGTTTCTCAGCAATTTCAAATGCCTTCTTAAAGTCATTTGTAAAGACTGAAGATTGAAGACCGAATTCTGATTCATTAGCAATTTCAAGTGCTTCATTGGCATCTGCAACTCGAATAATTGGGAGAACAGGTCCAAATGGTTCTTCCCAGGCTAATTTCATATCTCTTGTGACATAATCAAAAAGTCCTGGCCAAATGAGATTGTTCTCACGTTTGATTGGGCTGAGCGCTTTGGCTCCTTTTTCCTGAGCATCTTCAATCAATCCCCAGATGAAATCAGCTGAAGCATTATCAATAACTGGCGTGATATCTGCATTGTCAAATGGATCACCAACAGTTAGCTTGGCAACTTCAGCTTGGAGCAATTCAGCCAATCTGTCTGCGACGCTTTCCACAACCAAAACACGTTTGATAGCGGTACAACGCTGACCAGAGTAGCTAAAGGCACCACCTACGATTTGCTTAGCTGCATTTTCTAAATCTGCATCTTCTAAGACAATTGCTGCATCTTTTCCACCAAGCTCAAGCATAATCGGGCGCATACCAGCTAAACGACCAATACGCTCACCAATCGGTGTTGAACCTGTAAAGTTAATGAAGTTCACTTCCTTGTGTTCGATGATGTAGTCTCCGATTTCAGAACCACGTCCAGTGATGGTGTTAAAGACACCTGCTGGGATTCCTGCTTCGTCAAATGCTTTAGCCAACAAGAGTCCAGAAATAGATCCTTGTGTTGGTGGTTTGAACATAACGACATTTCCTGCAATCAAAGCCGGAGCAATCTTAGATCCAGAAAGGTTGACTGGATAGTTAAATGGCGCGATAGCCAAAACGACACCAACTGGTTCACGACGGACAACGGCTAGTTTATTTTTACTTGCAGCTTCAAAACCACCACCTTCCATCGCTTGTCCAGTGATACGGAGGCCTTCCTCGGCAGCAAAACGAATCAATTCTGCTGTACGTACTACTTCTCCAATGGCTGCTTTAATTCCTTTTGCAACCTCTTTGGCAAGAATGGTACCAATTTTTTCTTTATCACGTTCCAAAATGTCTGCTGTCTTATGCAAATAAGCTGCACGCTCAACGGGTGCTAAATCACGCCATGCTGGGAGAGCTGCACGTGCAGCTTTCATAGCCTCATCTACTTCAGCCTGACTCATAGCTGGAACTGTACCCAGCTTTTCCTGATTGACGGGAGAATAGATGGCAATTTCATTCTCTGATGATTTCCATTTTCCATTCACTAAATTCTGATAATTTGTCAAATTCTCTTCCTCCTGAAAATGATTAAAACTTATTTTATCAAATTTTCAGAAAATTACAACCCCTTTTTGGAAAATATTGATATTTTTTTCACAAACTTGATTCTTCAAATTATTTGAAATTTATTCCTATTAGATATTGGTTTTTCAATAAAAATCAAAAAAGGTCTAGTTTTAACTAAACCTTTTTGCTGCATTTACTATGAAAGTACCTTCAAGACTGCAACGCTGATATCATCAATCACATTAGACTCTTTAGAACGACTATTGGACACCAGCATTTCAAGATTTCCCGCATTTTCAAAGTAGAAGGAAGCTCCTTTAGCATTGAATACCACCAATAAGTGCTCTGCTCCACCGTGAATTTCGTAAACAATCCACCCACTATTTTCAGCAGCTGTATGGACGAAGACATGACGATAAACTTCTTCGTATGTAGGATAAGAGAAAGCACGCGTTTGTGTTTTTAGGCGAATAATCTGGCGAATAAAGTCAATGCTCTCTTGTCTCTCATTGATTAAATCCCAGTTGACCTGGTTGACACTATCTGGAGCATTGTAACTATTCATGGCCCGTTCTCTATCTGCCGCAGTCAGCTCTCCATTTTCTCCAGTAGCAAGGAGTTTGGTGCGGCCAAATTCTTGACCCAGCTCTATAAAGGACATACCTTGCATAAGAATGCTCATCGCTGTTGCTGTCTCGACCTGACGCATAATCTTATCTGAACTGTGATCTGGATGAAGGGTTACTAACAAATCATGCAAGTTGTAATTATCGTGGGCTTCCACGTAGTTAAGAACTTGGTTTGGACTAAGATATGAGCCCAACTCTCGGCTACCAAGAATAGCTTTGGCTACAATCGGTTCTGTAGCTGCACCACTAACAAATCCTGCCTTGATTGAGCCATAAACTTCTCCTCCTTTGATGGCATCACGCTGATCATCATTGAAGAATCCAATATTTGGCATCTGGTAGGCATTGTCCTTCTTGGCCTTGTCATAAGGTGCAAGACCGGTCCCCATATCCCAACCTTCTCCATAAGTGATAATCCGAGGATCAACTTCATCCAGTGCCCAACGAATTGCCTGCATGGTTTTGACATCGTGAATTCCCATCAAGTCGAAACGGAAACCGTCAATATTGTATTCTTTTACCCAATAAAGGAGTGAGTCAATCATATACTTGCGGTACATTTCATGTTCGCTTGCGGTTTCATTTCCAACACCTGTGCCGTTTTGGAAGGTTCCATCTGGATTCATACGATAGTAATAATCAGGAACAGTTGTTTGGAAAGGTGCATCAACCGTTGAGAAGGTATGGTTGTAAACGACATCCATAATGACACCGATTCCCGCATCATGATATGCCTGAATCATGGTCTTGAGGTCTCGAATAACCTGTCCTGGATCATCTGAATTGCTAGAGAAACTTGGTTCTGGCGCATTGTAGTTTTGAGGGTCATAACCCCAGTTATAGGTTACATTTCCATCCTCGTCATATTCCTTATGGCGATCAAAGATTGGTTGGAGCTGAACATAATTACAGCCGAGTTCTTTGATATAGTCAAAGGCTGTTGCTTGACCATACTGGTTAACCGTTCCATTCTGGGCAGCCCCAAGGAAGGTCCCTCGAAGGTTTTCTGGAACTCCAGATGTCGGTGATTTTGTAAAATCACGAATGTGCATCTCGCAGATAACGGCTTTACATGGGTTTTCCAAACGCCAAGGAGCATCTGTCCCATGTTTGACTTCAAATCCATCTACTTGTCTCTCTTTGTGTGATAGAATAACAGAACGTTTTCCGTCAGGACTGGTTGCAATTGTATAAGGATCTCTTGTCAAACTCTTGTGATGAGGGAATTCAATCTGATACTGATAAGCCTTGCCAGCAAGATTTTCATCTAAATCTAGACCCCAAACACCAATGGTATTGTACTTATGACTATATGAATAGCTATTCCCACGCTCGAGATTAAAGGTTTTCCAAATCGGCGCGTCGTTACTTGTATTTTCATAAACGACCACTTGGACTGCTGTAGCGGTTGGAGCCCAGAGTTTAAAGCTTGTCTGGTAGTCTGAGATACTATAACCCAACTCTCCTTGGTATCCCCAATGATGATCAAAACTTTCACTGTGAAAAGCTTTATCAAAAGCAAACGGGTTTCGATCTTTATAGAAAGGACTTGCAATGGCAGGATTTTCAGAATAATAAACCGTCTCATCACCATCTAAGATCCAAACCTCAGTCAACAGTGGATAATAGTTAAACCGTAGGAGATAGTCTTTTGTCTTACCATCTATTTCAGCAGAAAAGGTCAAAGTATCGAGCCTTTCTGCACTTGTGACTGTAAAGGAGAATTTTGCTCCAAAATAGTCATTTTCATAATACAAATTTTCTTTAACATCTGCCTGTTTTCTACTGAATGAACAAGCATCATAATCCCCATTTTTTCGGTGAAAATGGATGACTACTGGGTATCTATACATTTCTTTTCCTAATTTCTAATTTCTAATTTCAAGTTTAATTTTTAAGTCATGCTGAAGAATTTAGCGGGAAATTCAGCACAATAGAGAATAGTTCTAATAGATATAAAAACACATCAGGAGAGATAGTTCCAGACTATCTAACATCTAGTTTTCAACTATTCTTTACAAACTTTCTAGCCAAGCTTCATCTCGAACTTCGATACCAAGTTCTTGTGCTTTTTGGAGCTTGCTTCCTGCATCTGCTCCTGCTACGACAAGATTCGTTTTCTTAGAAACACTGCCTGTGATTTTGGCACCCAGACTTTCAAGTTTGCTTTTAGCTTCTGAGCGCGTGAGACGTTCCAATTTCCCCGTGAGTACAACCGTCAAACCTGACAAGGCTGCATCTGCCACTACTGTCTGCCCTTTGTAGTCCAGATTGACTCCAGCTTCTTTCAACTCGTCTAAGAGAATCTTCGATCCTTCTGTAGCAAAATAAGTCTGAAGGCTTTGCGCAATCACACTACCCAAGCTTTCAATACTTGCTACTTCCTCTGGATCTGCTTGGGCTAGATTTTCAATAGAGTGGAAATGTTGGAGCAAGAGTTGGCTAGCCTTGCTTCCGACATGGCGAATTCCCAGACCAAACAAGAGCTTTTCAGCAGAGTTTTCCTTGGATGCTTGAATGGCCTGATACAGTTTAGAAGCAGACTTTTCCTTGACACCCTCTAAAAGAAGGAAATCGTCTTCTTTCAAACGATAAATATCCGCCACATCCTTGACTAGATTGGCAGCAAAAAGTTTTTCAACGATAGATGGACCAAGTCCTGTAATATTCATGGCATCTCGAGAGGCAAAGTGAATCAGACCTTCCATGATTTGAGCTGGACAGCGAGGATTGATACAACGAAGAGCTACTTCATCTTCAAAGTGAAGCAACTGGCTATCACAACTTGGACAATTAGTCGGAATATCTAGTTTTTCTTCAGAAACACGCTTGGACTCTACCACACGCAGAACAGCAGGGATGATATCTCCAGCCTTATAAACGATTACCGTATCATCTTTTCGGATATCCTTTTCAGCGATATAATCTACATTATGCAAGGTTGCACGGCTAACAGTTGTCCCAGCAAGCTGAACAGGTGTTAGATTGGCAGTCGGAGTCACAACACCCGTACGACCTACTGTCCAGTCAACTGAAAGGAGCTGGGCTTCTTTTTCTTCAGCGGGAAATTTATAGGCGATTGCCCACTTGGGCGCTTTAACAGTAAAGCCGAGTTCTTCTTGACCTGCTAGGTCGTTGACCTTGATGACTACTCCATCAATATCGTAGGGCAGTTTCTCCCGTTCTTGTCCTACTTCTTGGATGAAATCCCATATCTCATCTATACTTTTAGCCAATATTCGTTTAGGATTAACTACAAAACCAAGCTGTTCAAGATGCTCCAAGACTTTTTCTTGACTATCACGAGTAGAAGGGCTGGCTTCTTGATAGAGGAAAGTCGCAAGATTGCGTTTGGCCACTACTGCTGTATCCAGCTGACGGAGGGTTCCTGCAGCTGCGTTACGAGGATTAGCAAATTCAGGCTCTCCATTTTCTTGGCGAGCTTGGTTGACCTGGTCAAATGAAGCGCGTGGCATGTAACACTCTCCACGAACAGTGATATCAAGTTCTTCTGGCAAGGTCAAAGGAATGTCCTTGACACGCTTGAGGTTCTCTGTGATATTTTCACCAACAGAACCATCCCCACGTGTCGCACCGACTACCAAAATTCCCTTTTCATACGTAAGCGAGATAGACAAACCATCGATTTTCAGCTCACAGATATAGATTGGATGGGGTAATTCCTTTCGAACACGCGCATCAAAAGCTTCTAACTCTTCACGTGAAAAAGCATCCTGCAAACTGTATAGAGGATACTGATGACTGTATTTTTCAAAACCATCTAAAACCTTACCACCAACACGATGGGTCGGACTGTCCGCTAAAACTTGATCTGGATAGGCGGCTTCCAATTCGACCAACTCTCGGTAGAGGCGATCATACTCGCTATCTGAAACCGAGGGATTGTCACTCGTATAGTACTCGGTCGCATAGCGGTTAAGTAAGGCAACTAACTCATTCATTCTTTCATTCATAATCCCATTTTACCACAAAGCAAGCCCTCCTCACAATAGAGAAGGACTGAAAAATGATTCGTAGTGTAATATTTTCTAAAAAAGAGAAATTATAACTCTTTTTCAAAATGACTTCGCACGTAAATGAGGGAGAAACAAGACAGGGCAATAACCCCGCTTCCAATTATCAGGAAAGAAGAGAGATGAACACTTGGTAATACTGTCATAAAGCCTTTTGCAATCGGCATAAATAGAATGGCTAAGGTAAAAATGGTGCTTAGAACTCTTCCCAAGTATTCCCCTTCAACCTTGGTTTGCACCTGAGTAAAAAAGTGAATATTAAAAATCGTCATAAACAGTTCACAAACTAAATTTCCAGAAAAGGAAAGAAAAGTTGGCAGTGGTAATCCCATCATAAAAACTCCAACTCCAGGCAAAGCCAATAGAATCAAAAGATTATAAACACTTGCCTTTATTTTGCTAGCTAGAAGAGCTCCGATAATCGAACCAATAGCGCCCATAGTTAAAATAGTTGCATAAGCTCCTTCCACCCCGTATAGTCGATTTGAAAAAGGGAGGATAAATTCAAAGGCTGCAAAAAAGAAATTAACACTGGAAGCTACTACCAAAAGGAAAAAGATCTCTTGCTGTCGCCAAATATAGCGAATTCCTTCTTTCATATCAGTAAAAATATTTTTCCAGCTGAAAGTCTTTTTCTCTTGTTCCTGAGTCTCTTTTTGGGGGAGAAAAGCTACTAAAGTAAATGCGATGAAAAAGCTAATGGAATCTAAAACGAGCGTCATATGGAGACTGGCAAATTGTAAAACGAGGAAAGAAAGCACCGGAGAACTGACTCCTACAACCTGTAAAACTAACTCCAAGCGAGAGTTATAGGTCACTATCTCGTCTTTCTCTACAACCTCAGTTATAATGGCTTTGTTGGCTGTACGGGAAAATGCAAAGGCAACCGCCTGAACAATATTGACAAAAATCAAGGCAGCAATCATCAAGCTATCATCTCTGATGAAAGAAATAGCTAAACAGAGAAGACCACAAATCAAGTCCGTCGTCATCAAAATTTTGCGACGCGAAAAGCGGTCTGAAATCACTCCGCCAAAGGGATTGACCAGAATCGATGTGACGAGTTCAGAAATTTGATAAATCCCAAGAACAGCCTGCCCTATCGTCCCCATTGATGCTAACCAAACACTGTTTCCATAATCATAGAGCATATTTCCTATTTTATTAATAGCCCCACGACTAATCAACTGGATTGCATGTCGATTCATATAAAAAGCTCCTCTCAAATTTTGAAACTATTGTATCAAAACCGAAAGGAGTCTCTTTATTTTTCCCTTATTTGGGAAATTTAAGCATTTACAAATTTTTCATAATGTTCCTGATAGTAAGCCACTTGCTCTGGAAGTCCAAGCACATCAAAAATATGCATAGCCTCCTGCATCTGACTACAACCCTCTTCTTTCAAGTCTCTCTGGTAGAGGGCGAAACCTTTGAGATAATGGAAGATATTGCGCTCATAAAGCTTGATACCATTTCCAATCAACTTCTCCACATAGCCCTCAAAATAGTCCGCATCCGTAAAGGAACGGCTTTCCAAACAATGCTGGTAACAGTTAAGAGCTAAAATCAAAACGAGTTTACGATGCCGTCCAATTTCTTTGTAGTACTCTTCCCGCTCCATGACTTCTCTGCCAATCCGAGCTACATAGTCCACATTGTAGAAAGTATAGAGGTTACCGAAAAGAATCAACTCATACATGGTCCATTCTTCTGTTTGAAAAAGATAATCTGCTACTTTTTCCAAATCACTCTGACTCATCGTGTAATGAGCATCTCTTTGACAAATCAGTCCCTGTAACAAAATCCAATTCAGCTCAAAATAGAGGGGATTGGTCGAACTCTTAGCCTTTTCAAGTTGTTCTCTTTGAAGCTTTTGAAAACCTGCAATATCATTTGAGTAGTAAAGCGGAATAATCTGTGCCATCAAGGCAACATGTTCATGATTTTGAAAATCCCTAGCCTTGTCCATGAAATTTTCAATAGTCACATGAATATTGTCCAAAATCTCAAAGAAACGAGAAACTGCCAGATCAGACTCCCCAAGCTCGAAGCGAGATAATTGAGAAGTTGAACATGATTTACCTGCCGCCTCTTTTAAGGAGTATTTCCCACTTGTTCGAAATTCACGAAATACCTTTCCAAGATGTTCCATTTCTTACACCTGCTCTGATAATTCTTCCCACTCAAGCATTGCTTCTTCCTGACGATGGTTAATTTTGTCCAGTTCAGTCTGCAATTCCATGAGCTTTTCAGCATCGTTGGTTTCCAGCATTTGTTCAGAAATGGCTTGACTTTGAGTTTCTAACTCTTCAATTTCAGCTTCCAAACTCTCGATTTGTCGCATGAGTTTGCGAACTTCTTTTTGACTTTCTTTCTGGGCCTGGTAGTCATTAACTGAACTTGCTTCTTTTGCCTGATTGCTAGTTAAAAGTTCCTCAGCTTGACTCACTTCTACTTCTGCTTTCTTATCAACATAGTAGTCATAATCTCCAAGGTAGAGGGTTGAACCACTCTCAGACAATTCCAGTACATGAGTGGCTACACGATTAATAAAGTAACGGTCGTGGCTCACAAAAAGAAGGGTTCCATCAAAGTCAATCAAGGCATTTTCCAAGACTTCCTTGCTATCAATATCCAAGTGGTTGGTCGGCTCGTCCAAAATCAAGAAATTGTTGTTTTCCATTGAAAGTTTGGCAAGCAACAGACGAGCTCGTTCACCACCAGACAGCATTCCGACTGACTTTTTAACATCATCACCAGAGAAGAGGAAGGCACCAAGGCGGTTGCGGATCTCAACTTCTGGTGTCAGTTTAAAATCATTCCAAAGTTCATCCAGAACCGTATTACTTGGTGTTAGCTTACTTTGAGTCTGATCATAGTATCCAACCTCAACATTGGCACCAAAACGCTTCTCTCCCTTGATAAAAGGAATCTGGTCCACAATAGACTTGATAAAGGTTGATTTGCCAATACCATTTGGTCCTACGATGGCAACAGCATTCATCTTACGGAGGTCAAGGTTGATAGGCTCTGACAATATTTCCCCATCATAGCCAATGGCCGCATTTTCAACGGTTAAAACGATATTACCTGATGTTTTTTCAGACTGGAAGGTTATATTGGCTGATTTCTTACTAGTTTCAGGTTTGTCCAAACGCTCCATTTTTTCTAGTTGTTTACGGCGAGATTGAGCACGTTTAGTCGTTGAAGCTCGGACTAGATTGCGATTGACAAAGTCTTCTAGAGCCGCGATTTCCTTCTGTTGCTTTTCATAGTTTTTTGCCTCTGTAGCTAGCTTTTGCTCCTTTAACTCAACAAAGCGAGAGTAATTGCCTACATAACGATCTAAGGAATGCTTGGTCAAATCCAGTGTAACAGTCGCAACCTTGTCCAAAAAGTAACGGTCGTGGCTGACAATAATGAGGGCACCGCTATAGTTCACTAAGTAATTCTCTAGCCAGGCTATGGTTTCAATATCCAAGTGGTTGGTTGGTTCGTCCAAGACCAAGAGATTGGGCTTTTCAAGGAGCATTTTAGCCAGTGCCAGACGAGTATTTTGGCCACCAGAAAGCTCGTCAATTTTCATCTGCCACATAGACTCGTCAAACTTGAATCCATTTAAGATAGCACGGATATCAGCTTCGTAGGTAAAGCCACCAGCCTGACGGAAGTTCTCTGATAAACGATCATAATCCGCCATCAGTTTATCCAGATCTTCACCAGACTTTTCACCCATCTCCAGTTCCATCTGACGAAGTTGCTTCTCAGTCCGACGCAAGTCATCAAAGACGTGAAGCATTTCATCATAAATGGTATTTTCAGACTCAAAACGGCTATCTTGGGCTAGGTAAGACAGAGAAACATCTTTTTTCTTATTGATTTCTCCACTGGTCGGCTCCTCTTCCCCAACCAAAATCTTCAAAAGAGTGGACTTACCTGCCCCATTTTTCCCAACGAGGGCAATCCGGTCTCGTTCATCAACTTGCAGGTTGATATTATCAAAAAGAACCTCTCCTGCAAAAGAACGTTCAATTTTATTAGCTTGTAAAATAATCATACATCTATTTTACTATCTTTTTCTCTTTTGCACAATTGCAATGAAAAAAGTTCGAGTCATAAACTCGAACCTTTCATCTTAGTATCCAATGCCTCCACGGAATGTGCGAGCCATATCTTTCAATTCATAGTTTTTAGAAGAGGTATCGATGGTCCATTTTCCATCTTTCTTGGTCATTTTAATTTCATAACCCTCTTTCTTCATGTTATCACTAGTGTCTAGAGGAGTTGAATCAAATTGACTCGGTGCATTTTCTAAAATGTATTTTTCACCAGCTTTCATAGCTTCAGAGTAGTTGCTATATTTACCTTTGTTTTCTTCGTAGAATTTACGGCTCAATTCATAAACATTCAAGTTATCCAAGTCGATTGTTTCTGGTCTAACATAAACAACAGCATAATCAGGCAAGTATGTCTTCACCTTGTAATCAACTTTTGCTCTCTTAGCATTTGCTTTGATGTAGGCATCTGCGAATGTTCTAAGTTCTGAATCAGATGGTTTGTAGTTATAGAAACCTTTTCCGAATGACTCTGTAAATTTCTTGATAAACTCTTCTTTATCAGCTTTCGCATCGTTTGTGAATTCAGCACTATTATCAGAAGATTTTTTATCATCAGCAAGTGCTACAACTTGCGACTTTTTGTCAGTAGCACTTAGGTTCGTTCCACCACCAGAGCTTTCCCCATTAAGGTAAACAGCATCGACATATTTTTTCATTACATCTTTCGCTTCATCAATATTGTCTTCATACTGACTTGGATCCACCTTGATTGCTACATCGTTATTCTTTTTAGAATTTTCTTTGATGTCATCGTAAAAGCTAGGTGCAAAGTGAAGTTCATACTTAGCATTCTTATCGACTTCATACACTACATAACCAGCAACGCTCTTTCCTTTAGAAAGACTGTCACCATATGACATAAATTTAGTTTTACTGTCGCTTTCATAAACTTGAATTGGTTGTAATTTTTCATCCTTTTCATTGTATAGCGTGATATCTTGGCTAGTAAAACTAAACTGTTTATCACGATTGTTCTTGATTTCGACTTGAAGTGCAAGGTATGTTGATGATGAATCCTCATCTTTAGGCAATACATACATACCGTCTTTTACAGAAACCTCAAAATTAGAGTTTGAAGCTGTACCATTGTCGCTTGCTTTTTTTGAGCTCCACAGGCAACCAGTGCTAAAGCTGATAAAAGCAAGGCAGAATGCTTAAGAATTTTTTTCATAATGGATTCTCCTTTAATGATTTACTATATTTTACCATACGCAGAATAAAAATCAAAACAGAAACCAGATATTTTCAAAATATCTTAAATTTATAGAGTTTTAACTTAAATTTTTCTATATGTTCATTTGATACATTAAAGGATTCTTTATAAAAAGAATAGAATATAACAATATTTTTGATTTTTTTCTTCAACAAACCTACAAAATGAATCATAAACTTTCATGTTATAAAGAATCTAATAATTAATTTTCATCGCTAACTTAGTATAAGTAAGCAAAGTCCCCACCATTTTCCCGCTAAAGTGCATAAGTAAATTTCCTACATTTTAAGTTATGCTAACGTTTTACTAAAATGTCAAATCGTGATATAATGAAAGCGATTAAAGCAAATAAACAAAGGAGACACTCTATGACTTACCAAGAAAATTATCAAAAATGGCTCGATTTTGCTGATCTTCCAGACTACCTTCGTCAAGATTTGGAAAATATGGACGAAAAAACTAAGGAAGACGCCTTTTATACCAATCTTGAATTTGGTACTGCTGGTATGCGTGGTTTGATCGGTGCTGGTACAAATCGTATCAATATCTATGTTGTTCGTCAAGCAACTGAAGGTTTGGCTCGTTTGATTGAGTCAAAAGGTGGAAATGAAAAAGAACGTGGTGTAGCAATTGCCTACGATAGCCGTCACTTCTCACCTGAGTTTGCCTTTGAATCTGCGGCAGTTCTTGCCAAACACGGTATCAAATCTTACGTATTTGAAAGCCTCCGTCCCACTCCAGAACTCTCATTTGCAGTTCGTCACCTCAACTGTTTTGCAGGTATCATGATTACTGCCAGCCATAACCCTGCTCCATTTAACGGTTACAAGGTTTATGGAGAAGACGGTGGACAAATGCCTCCACACGATGCGGACGCTTTAACTACTTATATTCGTGGAATCGAAAATCCATTTGCTGTGGAAGTTGCTGATGTGGAAGCTGAAAAAGCTTCTGGCTTGATTGAAGTCATTGGCGAAGCTGTTGATGCAGAATACCTTAAAGAAGTTAAGGACGTAAACATCAACCCAGCCTTGATTGAAGAATTCGGTAAAGACATGAAGATTGTCTACACACCACTTCATGGTACGGGTGAAATGTTGGCTCGTCGTGCTCTTGCTCAAGCTGGATTTGACTCAGTTCAAGTCGTTGAAGCACAAGCAACTGCAGATCCTGACTTCTCAACTGTGAAATCTCCAAACCCAGAAAGCCAAGCTGCCTTTGCCCTTGCTGAAGAACTTGGTCGTCAAGTTGGCGCTGATGTTCTTGTGGCAACTGACCCTGATGCTGACCGTGTTGGTGTTGAAGTCCTTCAAAAAGATGGAAGCTATCTCAACCTTTCAGGTAACCAAATCGGCGCTATCATGGCTAAATACATCTTGGAAGCACACAAAAATGCTGGAACTCTTCCTGAAAATGCTGCTCTCTGCAAATCAATTGTATCAACTGACTTGGTAACGAAGATTGCTGAAAGCTACGGCGCAACCATGTTCAACGTTTTGACAGGTTTCAAATTTATCGCTGAAAAAATTCAAGAATTTGAAGAAAAACACAATCACACTTACATGATGGGATTTGAAGAAAGCTTCGGTTACTTAATCAAACCATTCGTACGTGATAAAGACGCCATCCAAGCCGTTCTTGTCGTTGCTGAACTTGCTGCCTACTATCGTTCACGTGGTTTGACACTTGCTGACGGTATCGAAGAAATCTACAAAGAGTACGGCTACTACGCTGAAAAGACTATCTCTGTTACCCTTTCTGGTGTTGATGGTGCAGAACAAATCAAAGCCATTATGGCTAAGTTCCGTAACAATGCTCCAAAAGAATGGAACGCAACAGCTATCACTGTCGTAAAAGACTTCAAGGCTCAAACTGCTACTGCTGCTGACGGTACTGTTACAAACTTGACAACTCCTCCAAGTGATGTTTTGAAATATACACTTGCTGACGGTTCATGGATTGCTGTTCGCCCTTCTGGTACTGAACCAAAAATCAAATTCTACATTGCCGTTGTGGGTGAAAGCAATGAAGATTCACAAGCTAAGATTGCCAACATTGAAGCAGAAATCAATGCGTTTGTAAAATAAAAAATTATAAAAGATGAGACCAACCAATCTCATCTTTTTTTCGTATCAAATCTAAGCATTTTTAGAAACTTTATGGCATACTAGACTTATCAATGAAAGCGAGGTAATCTCATGGAACAATTTTTAGAAAACATTAAAGACCTTGAAGTCACTACAGTTGCGCGTGCACAAGAAGCTCTTGATAAAAAAGAAACTGCAACCTTCTTTATCGGTCGCAAAACTTGCCCTTACTGCCGTAAATTCGCAGGTACCTTGTCAGCTGTCGTAGCTGAAACTAAAGCTCACATCTACTTCATCAACAGTGAAGAACCAAGCCAACTCAATGAGTTACAAGAATTCCGTTCACGCTATGGAATCCCAACTGTACCAGGCTTCGTTCACATTGCAGATGGACAAATCAATGTCCGTTGCGACTCTTCCATGTCCGCACAAGAAATCAAGGAATTTGCTGGATTGTAAAAGACATATAAAAAGAAGGCACTCGCCTTCTTTTTTATATATCTGTCAATGGTGTTGCAGTATCTGGTGAGGTATCATAAACTTTAAAGTCTACTCCGACTCCCAGATCCGCTTGGGCTAGCTGGTTGACCATAGTCATATGAGCCAGCTCCTTGATATTGTTCTCTTTGGATAAATGCCCAAGATAGATTTTCTTAGTCCGATTTCCCATTGTACGAATCATGGCCTCAGCACCGTCTTCGTTAGAAAGATGACCGAGATCCGATAGAATTCGCTGTTTGAGACGCCAAGCGTAAGATCCTGCTCGCAAAATCTCTACATCGTGGTTGGACTCGATGAGGTAACCGTCAGCATTTTCGACTATTCCAGCCATACGGTCACTTACATAACCTGTATCGGTCAACATGACAAAACTCTTGTCATCCTTCATAAAGCGGTAAAACTGTGGTGCTGCCGCATCATGGCTAACCCCAAAACTCTCAATGTCGATATCGCCAAAGGTTTTGGTTTTGCCCATTTCAAAGATATGCTTTTGCGAGGAATCAACCTTGCCAAGATACTTACTATTTTCCATAGCCTGCCAGGTCTTTTCATTGGCGTAAAGATCCATGCCATATTTACGAGCCAAGACACCGACCCCATGGATATGGTCTGAATGCTCATGCGTAATCAAAATCGCATCCAGATCTTCAGGTTTGCGATTGATTTCAGCTAGCAGACTTGTAATTTTCTTACCAGACAAGCCTGCATCCACTAGGATTTTCTTTTTTGGCGTTTCCAGATAAAAAGAATTTCCACTGGAACCTGATGCTAAAATACTGTATTTAAAGCCTATTTCACTCATTCTAATCTTCTATTTCGTCCTCCCATATTTCTTCTTTTACGGCATCCTTATCATAAGGGAGCACGATGGTAAAGGTTGATCCCTTACCGTATTCACTTTTGGCCCAAATAAAGCCATTGTGTTGTTTGATGATTTCTTTTGCTATAGCCAGACCTAGACCAGTTCCACCTTGAGCTCGGCTTCTTGCACGATCCACACGGTAGAAGCGGTCAAAAATCTTTGGCAAATCTTGCTTTGGAATACCTAGACCTTGGTCTTTAATAGATAAAATCATCTGGTCATCAGTAGTTTTCATGCTGACAGTGATTTTGCCACCATCTGGTGAGTACTTGATGGCATTGTTAAGAATATTATCAATCACCTGAGTCATCTTATCGGTATCAATCTCGATCCAAACTGAATTAATAGGGTAATCTCTGACAAGCTCATATTTTTTCTCGTCATCCTGACTTCTCATCTTATCAAAGCGGTTGAGAATAAAAGTGATGAATGCAGTAAAATTAATCAATTCCACATCCAACCGAGTGGTCGCATTATCAATACGAGAGAGATGCAAAAGATCTGTCACCATCCGCATCATACGGTTGGTTTCATCGAGTGAAACCTTGATAAAATCAGGAGCAACAGGATCATACAAGGCTCCCTCGTCCAAGGCTTCAAGATAAGATTTAACACTGGTTAAAGGAGTTCTCAACTCATGACTCACGTTTGAAACGAAGAGTCTTCGCTCGCGTTCTTCCTTCTCCTGCTCGGTCGTATCATGTAAAACAGCAACCAAACCAGAGATGAATCCAGACTCACGGCGAACCAGAGCGAAACGTACACGAAGACTCAGGTATTCACCATTCACATCTTGGGAATCAATCATCAACTCAGGAATCTGTGTAATCAGGTCACGCAGTTCATAATCATCCTCTATCTTAAGCAATTCTAAAATGCTTTTGTTAAGGACATCTTCTTTCTGCACACCTAATTGTTTCTTAGCCATGTCATTAATCATGGTAATTTGACCACGGCGATTGGTCGCAAGCACTCCATCTGTCATGTAAGAAAGAATACTATGCAGTCTTTTACTCTCTTGTTCCAGATTTTCTTGGGTCAAACGAATAACTTCTGACAAATCATTGAGGTTATTGCTAATATTGGTGATTTCTGTACTGCCTTGTAAGTCCAAAACTTGAGAATAATCACCTGCAATCAAGTCCTTAACCTTTTGATTTATCTCTTTGAGACGGATATTATCTCGACGATTTTCCAGTAACAGCAAGGTCACCACCAAGATAAAGCCAAGTAAAATCAAGATAAAGATAAAATCACTGGTCAGAATAGTTTGTCTAATATCTTCAATCATTATTTCTCATATAGTAGCCAACACCACGACGGGTGAGGATATACTCTGGACGGCTTGGAGTATCTTCAATTTTTTCACGCAAACGTCTAATGGTCACATCCACTGTACGAACATCACCAAAATAATCATAACCCCAAACAGTCTCAAGCAAGTGTTCACGCGTAATCACTTGTCCAATATGGGAAGCCAAGTGATATAAGAGCTCAAACTCACGGTGGGTCAAATCTAATTCCTCACCGTATTTTTTGGCCACGTAAGCGTCTGGGACAATTTCCAAATCACCAATCTGAAGTGGCTGGGATTTCTTTTCATCAGACTCTTGACTATCAACTGAAACCAAGTCGGTACGGCGAAGTAAAGCCTTGACACGCGCCTGCAACTCACGATTTGAGAAGGGCTTTGTGACATAATCATCTGCACCTAGTTCCAAACCGATAACCTTGTCAAACTCGCTATCCTTAGCTGAAAGCATGATGATAGGAACACTACTGGTCTTACGAATGGCTTTGGCTACTTCTAAACCATCGATTTCTGGGAGCATCAAGTCGAGGATAATAATGTCGGGTTGCTCAGCTTCAAATAGCTCGATTGCCTCACGACCGTTAAAGGCTGTTACAACTTCGTAGCCTTCTTTGGTCATATTGAACTTAATAATATCTGAGATTGGTTTCTCATCATCTACAATTAATATTTTTTTCATAAGATCACCTTTTTCTTTTTCTATTATAACAAAAAAATGGAAAGAAGACACAAATGGCTAATCCCAGTCCCCATCTCCAAGAACTGTTTTATAAGCCTGCCAAATCTTTTGTTGAGGTTTAGCGAGGGGGTAGTCAGCAAACTCTTTAGGGGATAGCCAGCGAATTTCTCTGTCGGAGAACTGTTTTAATCCTGTCACCTGACCTGATAGGATTTGAATATGCCATTTACGATGACTAAAGACATGCTTGACTTGTTCAAAAACTTGATGGGACCAATCAACCTCCAAATCATAATCCTGCTCAAAACTTTCTTGGGGGCTTGGTCCAAATGCACTGCTTACCTCTTTGACTTGAGAAAAAAGATCTAACTGATCATCTTCTCTAGAAAATTCTTCGACTTCAATCAAGGGGAAATGCCAAAATCCAGCTAGCAGTTTTTCGCTTTCATTTTTCTCTAGTAAATATTGACCTCTATCATTGCGCACAACCAAAGCCTTGAGATAAATTGGAAGAGGTTTTTTCTTAGGTTCTTTAATCGGATATCGATCCATGGTTCCCTTCTGATAGGCTGCGCTAAAGTCTCTAATAGGGCTTTCTTCAGGTCGAGGATTAACTGGAGCCTCTATGTCAGAACCTAAATCCATCAGAGCTTGGTTAAAATCACCTGGTCGTTTCGGGTCAATCAAGATTTCCATCATAGCTTGGAAAATCTTTCGATTGCTGGGAACTCCGATATCATGATTAACCTCAAACAAGCGTGCCAAAACTCGCATGACATTGCCATCGACCGCTGGATCAGGCAAATTAAAAGCGATACTGGAAATAGCTCCCGCAGTGTAAGGGCCAATCCCTTTCAGGCAAGATATTCCTTCATAGGTATTTGGAAATTGCCCCCCAAAGTCAGTCATAATCTGCTGAGCTGCAGCCTGCATATTGCGCACTCGAGAATAATAACCCAAACCTTCCCAAGCCTTCAGCAGACGCTCTTCAGGGGCATTCGCCAGACTTTCAACAGTTGGAAACCAGTCCAAGAATCGTTCATAGTAGGGAATAACCGTATCTACCCTAGTCTGCTGCAGCATGATTTCAGAAACCCAGATGTGATAAGGATTTTTACTTCTTCGCCAGGGTAAATCCCGTTTGTTTTCATCGTACCAGTTGAGGAGTTTCTCACGGAAAGAGGAAATCTTCTCCTCTGGCCACATGTCAACACCGTATTCTTTCAAATCTAACATATATCTAGTATAACATAGAAGCTTCTAACTGTCCTTTTCTTAGCGCTAAAAAGCCTCTTCCTAAAGGAAAGAGGCCTATTTCTTATTGATGAACCGCTTGAGCTGCAGTAATTAGTGTAAGATTATATACATCATCTGAGCTACATCCACGTGAAAGGTCATTAACTGGCTTATTCAAACCTTGTAAAACAGGACCTACAGCCGAGAAACCACCGAGACGTTCTGCAATCTTGTAACCGATATTTCCAGCTTCTATACTTGGGAAGATGAATACAGTTGCTTGTCCAGCTACTTTACTTCCTGGAGCTTTCAAAGCTGCCGTTTCAGGGTGGAAGGCCGCATCAAATTGCAATTCCCCATCTATTTCAAGATCTGGACGTAGTTCGTGCGCAAGTTGTGTAGCTGCTACTACCTTATCAACGTTCTCACCAAAACCAGAACCTTTACTTGAATAGCTCAACATAGCAATTTTGGGTTCGATACCAAACATTTTAGCTGTAATAGCCGAGTTGATAGCAATTTCAGCTAAGTCATCAGCATCAGGATTAATGTTGATCGCACAGTCTCCGAAAAGATAACGTTCTGAACCACGAGTCATCAAGAAGGCACCTGAAGTACGAGTAACATTAGGACGAGTTTTAATGATTTGAAGGGCTGGACGAACTGTTGAAGCAGTTGAGTGAATCGCACCAGATACCATACCGTCAACCAAGCCCAAGTAGACTAGCATCACACCAAAGTAGTTGACGTCTTCAACCAAAACTTTACGCGCTTCTTCTTCAGTCATTTTGCCCTTACGACGCTCTACTAAGGCAGCAACCATTTCATCAAATTGAGGATAGTGTTGGGGATCAATTACTTCATAACCATCCATGATCCCTTCGATTTCAAGATAAATTTTAATTTTTTCAGGTTTACCAAGCAATACTGGGATGACATCTGTTTCTTTAACCAAACGTTTTGTCGCTTGAAGGATACGAGGTTCTTTCCCTTCAGGGAGAACGATGCGTACATTTTTACCAACCAGGTTGGCTTTGAGACTTTCAAAAACTTCCATGAGTTTTCTCCTTTAATAAAATTAATTATACTCAAAATAGATTTTAAAGAGTATTAGTTGATAACTGAGTAATAAGATTGTTAAAATCATCTGGCAAGGGGCTTTCGAGCTCTAGCTGACGCTCCAAGAAGGGATGATAAAATGATAAGAAATGGCAATGCAAGGCCTGTCGTTGAATGCCGTCGTCTAGGCTGCCACCATAGAGATCATCTCCCAACAAGGGGAAACCAATATGAGAGAAATGTACTCGGATCTGATGAGTTCGTCCAGTATGCAGTTGAATATCGACCAAGTGAACATCTCCATAAGACGCTACAACTTTGTAAGACGTATGAGCGTATTTCCCACCTTTGGCAACCCGTCTCGTGATAATAGAATCTTCATCACGCGCAATCGGGGCAATAATCTCCCCCTCTGGCTCCAAGACACCATCTCCTTTAACAAGTGCAAAATATCTTTTTTCGATAAACTTTCGTTGTAGTTGCTTGTCTAAACGTGCATGAGCGTAGCCGTGTTTGGCAAAGAGCATCAAACCAGAAGTATCTCTATCAAGCCTAGTAACGATATGAACCTGCTGGTTTTCATAGTTTTGCTTTACATAATATCCCTTGATAAAATTAGCAATGGTATTGGAATGATTGACACTGGGGATGGAAGCTACTCCATAAGGCTTATTCAAAACCAGAAAATGATCATCTTCATACAAGATATCGAGTGATCGATCAATTGCTTCAAGGCTCTCAAACCCTTCCTCTGCAGGAATGTCAATAGTTACTCTATCTCCAATATCTAAGAGATAAGTCGCATTTTGAGCTTGGCCATTAACCAGAATAGCCCCGCCTCGAAACTTAATCTTAGCCAAAAGTCCCTTGGAAACCTCATGTTTCTTGAGGAAAGTTTTGACTTTGACGTGCTCATCTGCGGTAAATTCGAACCTCATTCATCCACCTCGCCGATGAAGGCATCTTTAACACGATTCCAGAAACTAGTGTGGCTTGGAGTCGCTACGAAGTGAATCTTGTGATGGTCGATTTGATACTCTATCCGTTCGATATTACGGAAGGAATAGACGCTGTTATCGACTGATATCGTATGGTAATCATTGCGTGTCGGCAAAAGTTCAATCTTATCTTTTTTGGGAATAATGATCGATGATCCCAAAGTGCGATAGACTCTATTATTAAGGCTTGCTATTTCCGTCAACTGCAAGGCTTCAATGGTAGGATGTAAGACAGCTCCACCCAAGGATTTGTTGTAGGCGGTACTTCCCGTCGGCGTTGAAACAGTCACTCCATCTCCACGAAATCTCTCAAACGGAACATGGTTAATGATGATATCCGCAACCATGGTGCGGTCTGATCGACGGATACTCGCTTCATTTAAAGCACGGAAGATTTTCACCTCTCCATTTTCAAGCGTTACCTTAACATTCAAGACTGGATAAGAAACTTTGGCTCCAGTATCTAGTAAAAGATTGGTCACCAATTGATCCAGCTCAAAATCACGATAATCTGTGTAAAAACCCAAATGCCCTGTATGAACACCTACAAATCGAACCTTGTCTAACTGATTCTCATACTTGTGAAAGGCAGACAAAAGCATCCCGTCACCACCAATGGAAATGACGATATCGGGATTGGTATCGTTCAGTATAAAATGTTGTTTCTTTAGTTTTTCCCTTAGCTCATGCAAAACCTTCTGACTCTGTGGTTTTCTATTTGCTATGAGGTCAACTCGTTTACCTGTATTCTTCATCTGTATCGTCACTATTTCCTACACCATCGTTTAGTTTTCTGCTCAATGGATCAAAGAGAGCCTGCGCTTCCTGGATATCATCACGAATCTTACCCATTTCTTCATCCAGTTGATAGGCTATTTTCGCTGTGATTTCCAGTCTTTTTCTGATTTCTTCTGGAAAATCACCCTGATACTTATAATTGAGTGAGTGTTCAATCGTAGCCCAGAAATTCATAGCCAAAGTCCGTATTTGAATCTCGGCGAGGATGGTCTTAGCCCCATTTATCGTATCTACAGTATATTCGACAACCACGTGATAAGAACGATAACCCGAAGCCTTACGATGAGTGATATAATCTCGTTCCTGAACGACTCTCATATCTTGGCGTTTACGTAGAATCTCAACTACTTCTTTAACGTCATCAACGAACTGAACCATGACACGTAAACCAGCAATGTCTTGCAGATCATGTTCCAGACTTGCATATGTAATTCCTCGACGAGCCATTTTTTCTTTGATACTTTCAATCGGTTTTACCCGACCCGTTACAAACTCAATCGGAGAATGCTTGTTTTGCTTACGATACTGTTTGCGAATTCCCCGAAGTTTAATCTTCAATTCACCAACAGCCTGAATGTAAGGATCTATAAATTCTTCCCATTCTATGGTCATACTTTCTCCCTTGTAATGTTTGATTGCTCTGTCGAAAATCTTTGATTTTTTCAGTACATTCGTATACAATAAATACATTGTCCATTATACCATAAATCGCTTTCAAAGATATAGAAAAGGTTGAAAAAATGAAACATTTAGAAATAGAATTGAAAACACTTCTGAAAAAAGAGGAATATGATCATCTAAAAAAACAGTTTTCCCATATCCAACCCGTCTTTCAGAAAAACTACTACATTGACACACCAGATTTCCAATTGCGTGAAAAGAAGGTTGCCATGCGCATTCGCACCTTTTCAGATTGGGCGGAATTGACCTTAAAAGTACCTCAAACTGTAGGAAATATGGAATACAACCAGAAACTAACTCTTCCAGAAGCTGAATCGTACCTAGAAAAACAAAAACTACCTCAAGGGCTCGTTCTAGAAAAGCTCGCTAAGATTGGTATTGAAAGTCATGACTGGCTTGTTTTAGGCTGCCTTTCGACTCTTCGTTATGAAACGAAAACAGAAATCGGCTTAATGGCGTTAGATGAAAGTCACTACTTTGACCAAACGGACTATGAACTCGAGCTTGAAGTCACAGACCATGAAAAAGGGAAAGCCGATTTTCGGAAATTTTTAGATGAAAATCACATAACTTATCAGAAAGCTCCTTCAAAATTAATTCGTTTTATTAAAAGCATGAAAAAAAGCTGAAATAATCTCCTTTTTTTGGTAGAATAGAAAAGATAAAAATAAAAGAATCTTGCTTTGAAAAACAGAACTTTCTCAAAGGAGATTCGCAAAGTTTACAGAGGACGGTCTATAATGTCAGATAGAAACAACATGAAACTTTTCACCCTAAACTCTAACCATGAAATCGCTCAAAAGATTGCGGATACAGTTGGTGTACCTCTCGGGAAGTTATCCTCTCGACAATTTTCTGACGGCGAAATCCAGGTCAACATTGAAGAAAGTGTCCGTGGTTACGATGTCTACATCATCCAGTCAACCAGCTACCCTGTTAGCAACCACTTGATGGAGTTGTTGATCATGGTTGATGCTTGTGTACGTGCAAGTGCTCATAGTATCAACGTTGTCCTTCCTTACTTTGGTTATGCGCGTCAGGATCGTATCGCTTCTTCTCGTGAACCCCTCACTGCGAAACTGGTTGCCAATATGCTTGTCAAAGCTGGTGTAAGCCGTGTTCTAACGCTGGACCTCCACGCTGTTCAAGTCCAAGGTTTCTTTGATATTCCTGTAGATAATCTTTATACTGTTCCTCTATTTGCTAAGCACTACTGTGATAAAGGACTTCTTGGCTCTGATGTTGTTGTTGTTAGTCCAAAGAACTCTGGTGTTAAACGTGCTCGTAGTTTGGCTGAATACCTTGATGCTCCTATCGCTATCATTGACTACGCCCAAGACGATTCTGATCGTAACGAAGGCTATATCATTGGGGATGTTGAAGGCAAGAAAGCTATCTTGATTGACGACATCCTAAATACTGGTCGTACTTTCTCTGAAGCAGCAAAAATCGTTGAACGCGAAGGGGCAACTGAAATCTATGCGGTATCTAGTCACGGTTTATTTGTTGAAGGTGCAGCAGACCTTCTAGACGCAACTAACATTAAAGAAATCCTTGTAACGGACTCTGTAGCAACCAAAGAAAGAACTCCAGAAAATGTATGTTACATTACTGCTAGCGAATTAATTGGTGATGCTATCGTCCGCATTCACGAAAGAAAACCAGTCAGCCCACTCTTTGCTTACAACAAAAAGAAATAAGGTGATTATTTGATTTATTTGGACAATGCTGCTACGACTCCTATGTCAGCAGTAGCTATTTCTGAAATGACCAAGGTCATGCAAGAAACTCATGGTAATCCTTCTAGTATTCATGGCCATGGTCGGCAGGCTGGCAAACTCTTGCGAGAGGCTCGTCAAGACTTAGCTCACTTACTAGGAACCAAACCTCAACATATCTTTTTTACGTCTGGTGGTACAGAAAGTAACAATACAGCCATTATTGGCTATTGTCTCCGTCATCAAAATCGTGGAAAACATATCATCACGACAGCTATTGAACACCATTCTGTGCTTGAAACTATCGATTATCTGGTTCAACATTTTGGTTTTGAAGCGACCATCATCCAACCAGTAAATCAAGAAATAACTGCTCAGCAAATTCAAGAAGCCTTACGTGACGATACCATTCTCGTTTCCACCATGTATGCTAATAATGAAACAGGAAGTCTCTTACCTATCGCTGAGATTGGACGTATTTTAAAAGATCATCCTTCTGCATATCATGTAGATGCTGTTCAAGCTATTGGGAAAATTCCTATCCATCCAGAGGAGTTAGGAATTGATTTCCTCAGCGCTTCTGCCCACAAATTCCATGGACCAAAAGGAGTCGGATTTCTTTATGCTTCTTCCGCGGACTTTGATTCCTACCTTCACGGTGGAGACCAAGAACAAAAGAAACGGGCTGGAACAGAAAACCTCGCTGCCATTGTAGGTATGGTCGTTGCTCTCAAAGAGGATTTAAATGACCAAGTTGAGCATTACCAAAAACTAAGCGCACTCAAAGCTACTTTTTTAGAAGAAATTGCTGATTTAGACTACTATCTCAATGAAAGCAACCACCAA
The DNA here is from genome assembly GCF_001683375.1 of Streptococcus sp. oral taxon 064. Classification (GTDB taxonomy): domain Bacteria; phylum Bacillota; class Bacilli; order Lactobacillales; family Streptococcaceae; genus Streptococcus; species Streptococcus oralis_S. The sequence goes on from NZ_CP016207.1 coordinate 1,705,194, forward strand.
CTACCTTATGTTGTCAACATTGGCTTTCCTGGTCAAAAAAATGATTTGCTCTTACTACGGTTAGATCTTGAAGGAATTTCAATTTCTACCGGTTCGGCTTGTACTGCTGGTATTGTGCAAACCAGTCATGTGCTTGAAGCTTTTTATGGGCCCGATTCGCCTCGTTTGAAAGAATCTGTCCGTATCAGTCTCTCTCCTCTTAATACCGAAGAAGAACTGAAACAACTCGCACAAACCTTAAAAAATATTATTGGAGATTAATCTAATGGCATTCGAAAAAACCATTAAACTACAAAACTGCCGCTACGACTATACACTTAGCCCAACTGTCAAAAAGTTCACACTGAAAGATAATACTTTCTTTGAAACAAAAGTTGGAAACTTCGAACTGACTCGTTTGCTTGAGAAAGTGCCTAACAGCGGTGAAGGCTTCAACCTAAAAATCATCATCAATAAAGACCTTACAGGTGCTAAACTCAATATCACTGACAAGTCTGGTCTTCGTTTGGTCAATATCTTTAAATCAGAAGACCACCACATTCATCAAGAAAAATTCTACTTCCTCATGGACAGCCTTGTAGAACGCGGTATCTTCACTAAAGAAAAAAGATAATTGACTATGTATCGACTTACCTATCAAGATAACTATCACGTAGAACGTATACTTGAATATAAGGATTACGAAGAGCTCATGTTATCTCTATCTGGCTGTGTGACCCTACCTGATACTCTCCTAATCAGCTCCTTAACGCTGAATGATAAGGTGATTTATCAAGGATTGGTTGGCGATCTCTACCGTTTTCTATCACAAGCTCATTTTTCAGATAAAAACTAAGAAATTTCTTAGTTTTTTCTTGTTTTTGTTGATTTTTTCACAATGTTTCTATAAAATAGAAGAATAGAAAGGTTGTGATTTTGTGAAAGATAAACAGTCTGCTATTCCAAAAGCAACAGCAAAAAGACTCTCTCTTTACTACCGAATTTTCAAGCGATTTCATGCAGAAAAAATCGAACGTGCCAACTCCAAGCAAATTGCAGAGGCTATCGGTATCGATTCTGCGACCGTTCGTCGGGATTTTTCCTATTTTGGTGAACTAGGTCGTCGAGGTTTTGGTTACGATGTCAAAAAATTGATGAATTTTTTTGCTGACCTCCTAAATGATAACTCCATTACAAATGTTATGTTGGTTGGGATTGGAAATATGGGCCATGCCCTTCTCCACTACCGCTTCCATGAGCGTAACAAGATGAAAATTATCATGGCCTTTGACCTAGATGACCATCCAGAAGTTGGAAGCCAGACGCCTGATGGGATTCCAATCTATGGTATCTCTCAGATTAAAGAAAAAATCAAAGAAGCAGATGTCAAAACTGCTATCCTAACAGTTCCAAGTGTTAAATCACAAGAAGTTGCCAATCTTTTGGTTGATGCTGGTATAAAAGGTATTCTCAGCTTTTCCCCTGTTCACCTTCACCTCCCAAAAGATGTTGTCGTTCAGTATGTTGATTTGACAAGCGAACTCCAAACCCTCCTCTATTTTATGCGTAAAGAGGATTAGAAAGCGAAAGCATTTATGAAAAAACCAGTTATTGGGATTACAGGAAATGAAAAAGCTCATCCAGATGATGACATCATGATGAGCTATGCAGCAAAAGGCTTTGTTGAAGGAGTCAAGGACGCTGGCGGAATTCCAATCATCCTACCGATTGGTGATCAAGAAATGGCTGCCTATTACATCAGTATCATTGATAAGCTCATCCTAACGGGTGGGCAAAATGTTGATCCAAAATACTATGGTGAACCAAAGGCTATTGATAGTGATGACTACCATCTTCAAAGAGATATTTTTGAACTAGCACTTATCAAAGAAGCGATTAAGCAAAAGAAACCAATTTTCTCTGTTTGTCGGGGTACTCAACTTTTCAATGTCGCCATGGGAGGCACGCTACACCAAGATATCGAGGATCATTGGCAGGACTGTTCAGCCGAATACACTACCCAACGCCTCGTAACGGAACCTGATACGATTCTCCGAGAAATCTATGGAGAAATCTCTCATATCAACTCCTTCCACCACCAGAGCATTAAAGATCTAGCCTCAAATCTTAAGGTTGTAGCACATGATCCTAAAGATGGAATCATTGAGGCTGTGACAACTACGGACGGCTTTCCTTATCTTGGTGTCCAATGGCATCCAGAATTTCTATTTGAAAATCGCCCCAAAGATAAAACGCTATTTGACTATGTTGTTAATGAACTCTAGGACTTATAAATAGGTTATTAAATCATGAATGAAATTGAAATACCTTCTACTCATGAGATTTTGAGAGATATAGAAGCTAATGTTTTCATATCTTATAAGAAAAAGGAAGCTAATCTTTTCTTATCAAACAATGAAAAAGAAACAAGGGTTTGCTTTCATCTTTCTAATCTCTATAGACTTTTAACAGCGGAAAGTTACCAATCTTTTTCTAAGAATAAAGAGAATTTCGATAAACTATCTCAAAAAGAAAAAGAAAAACAGCTGAAAGAAATGTCTAAAAAGGCAAAACGATTTTGTAAAAAGGCAGATGCCAAACTAAAAAGTAAATTTCGTTCAAGTCTTTACTTTTACAGAGATATTCTCATTCATAAAAAAAGATATTATAAAATCGAAGATTTCAATTCGATTGTCAACTTTATCGTTCAAGAAAATTTACTTGTACCCACGATAAAACCTCTTCCTGTTATCAATATGGCAGAAGTAGATTCCTATGTTTTAAAAGTGATTGAGTAAGATCATGTGCAATCTTAAATCAAATCAGTCTTTTCACGGTAACTAAAGTAATCAGAGTGCGAGACAATCAAATGGTCCAAGAACACAATTCCCATCAGTTCGCAGGCTTCCTTGACTAGTTTAGTGACATGGTCATCGTTTCGACTAGGAGATACAGCGCCGGATGGATGATTGTGAACGAGAATCACGGAAGTTGCCATATGCTTCAAAGCATAGTGAAGAATTTCCCGTGGTTCAGCAATGCTGCGTGTCGCAGATCCGATAAAAATAGTTTGCTGATGAATGATTTGATTTTGAGTATTGAGATAGAGCGCCACTAGGTGCTCTTGTTTTTTGTCGCCAAGCTCCTGTTGCATTTTCTTGGCTAGCTTTTGACTACTGAGAATACTTTCCATCTCAAGGGTTTCATGTTTGTGAATACGATGCCCCAGTTCAATTACTGCTTGTAGTTCAATGGCCTTAATCCGTCCAATACCAGACAGACTCTGCAATTCCTGCAGGGTCATTTTTTTCAAATCAGTTAGACTGGTCAAACTGTTCAAGACTTTCTGGGAAATTTCAAAAACATTGGCCTGACGCGTTCCCGTTCTGAGCAAAATAGCTAACAACTCTTGATTGCTCAGCGCCTCTACTCCTTCTTTAACTAGTCTTTCTCTAGGCAAGAGTGAATCTTCTTGGAATGAAATACTGTACATAAAAATCCTCCTCACTTTATTATTCGTGAGAAGGATGAAAAATTAGATTTTTTTCTCAATTGGGGCTACACTGGCTAGGAGTTTTTTCAGCCCTACATCTGGGAAATTGATTTTTAGTTCCTGAGTATCACCGCTACCAGAGACTTCCAGAACAGTACCCTTGCCCCATTTCTTGTGAAGTGCAATATCTCCAATAGACCAGTTAGTATCGCTTGAATCTTTTTTATTTCCGGCTGTAAACTGTCCAAATGGAAGGCCACTTGACTGGATAGAGCTTGGTGCAGCCTTGCGTTTTCGTTCTTGAAGGGCCTGAGCTAAGCTCATACCTTGACCGAAAGCAATCCCACCACTGCTATAAGAAGCCTTAAAGCTAGTATTCGCTGGTCGAGCCAAGCCTTGATAGTCAAGTAAGTCTGAACTAATTTCGTTAATGAAACGAGTCGGACGATTGTAGTTGGTACGCCCAAAAAGCAAGCGTGAGTTGGCATTGGTCAGATAGAGGATTTTCTCCGCGCGCGTGATACCTACATAGGCCAAACGGCGTTCCTCTTCCAGTTCATCCGGATCTTCTGCTGCACGACTAAGTGGAAAGACATTTTCCTCCATCCCAATGATAAAGACAACTGGGAATTCAAGTCCCTTAGCTGCATGGAGTGTCATCAAAGTTACCTCAGATGTCTCCTGGCTTCCCGAATCCGTGTCTGCAATCAAAGCCAAGTCATTCAAGAAACGACTGAGTTTATCTAAACCTGTTTCCTCTTCCTGACTATCAGGATTGTCATCAAAGTTCTTGGTAACAGATAGGAACTCTTCAATATTTTCAACCCGCGCCTTGCTTTCCAAGGTCGCTTGGGCATTAAGAATTTCCACATAACCTGTTTTTTCAAGAACCGCTTCAACTAACTCTGTGATGGTTAATTGATCCAGTTGTTCCCGCAAATCCAAAATCATATTGGCAAAATCCCAGATAGACTGGGCTGCCTTACCTTTGATGCCTGACAACATAATATTGGCTGAAGCGTCTAGCATAGACATATCTTGCATATTCGCAAAGTCGCGAATTTTCTCAACGGTTCCTGGGCCGATTCCGCGTTTAGGTTCGTTAATAATGCGCTCAAAACTGATATTGTCACTCAGATTGGCAATGAGATTAAGGTAGGCGATAATATCACGGATTTCCTTACGGCTGTAGAACTTGGTCCCGCCGACCATAGTATAAGGAATATTGGACTTTAGGAGGGCCTCCTCAATAGTACGGGATTGTGCATTAGTCCGATAAAGAACCGCAAAATCCTTGTGGAGGAAGTTTTGAGTTCGACCAAGTTCATCAATGGTTTTGGCTACAAAAACAGCCTCATCCTGTTCGTCATTTGCACGATAGTAAATAATCTGCTCACCATCAGCATTCTGGGTCCAGAGATTTTTGGGGCGGCGATTTTGATTGTTTTTGATGACGTCATTGGCTGCTTGGAGAATGGTTTTTGTTGAACGATAATTTTCTTCTAGCAAAACGACCTTGGCGTTAGGGTAATCTTTCTCAAAATCCAAGATATTCTGCATATCAGCCCCACGCCAACCGTAGATAGACTGGTCCGCATCACCGACAACGCAGATATTTTTAAAGCGTGAAGCCAAGAGTTTGACCAATTGATACTGGGCATGGTTGGTATCTTGGTACTCATCAACATGAATGTACTGGAACTTCTGCTGATAGTAGGTCAAGACGTCAGGATTTTGATCAAAGAGACGGAGGGTCAGCATAATCAAATCATCAAAGTCAACGGACTCAGACTGACGAAGCTCCTTTTGATAAGCTGTATAACACTGAGCTACGATTTGCGTGTACATATCACCAGCCTGGGCAGCATAAGCCACATCATCAATCAAGTCATTCTTAGCATTGGAAATAGTCCCCAAAATTGTTCGTTCATTCCATTTTTTAGGGTCCAAGTTTAATTGCTTGAGGATTCGTTTCATGAGGGTACGCTGTTCACCAGGATCTACAATAGTGAAATTACGATTGTAGCCGATATGATCCGCATCCCGACGCAGAATACGAACACACATGGAGTGAAAAGTCGCAATCAGGCAATCCTGGGTTGCTGGATTAAGACCATAAGCACGCTCCTTCATCTCACGTGCTGCCTTATTGGTAAAGGTAATGGCCAAGATATTCCAAGGATTGACCATCTTTTCATCAATCAAGTAGGCGATTCTGTGAGTTAAAACACGAGTCTTCCCAGAACCAGCCCCCGCCATGATTAACAAGGGGCCTTCTGTCGTTTGCACCGCCTCAGCTTGACGGTCATTCATTCCATTCAATAATGCGTTCATTTTCTCTTCCTTATTCTTGAAGTCAATGTTTCTATTATATCAGAAATCAGAGAAAATATCTTTAGCTAGACTGATTGCGTCTAGAAAGTAACTCTATTATATCAGCTGACGACAAGGCCTCATATCTAGACAAGAAAATGAGCTTGGAAATCTTTTCCAAACTCATTTAAATCAATTGCAATTTACTAGAACAAACCTAGAACGGTCCCGTCACTTTCAACATCCATATTAAGAGCGGCTGGACGTTTTGGAAGTCCTGGCATGGTCATGACATCACCAGTTAGGGCAACGATGAAGCCTGCACCTAATTTTGGTACCAATTCACGAATGGTAATTTCAAAGTTTTCTGGTGCTCCAAGTGCATTTGGATTATCAGAGAAACTGTACTGAGTTTTCGCCATACAGATTGGCAATTTGTCCCAACCGTTTTGAACGATTTGGGCAATTTGCGTTTGAGCTTTCTTCTCAAAGTTCACTTTGCTACCACGGTAGATTTCAGTAACAATCTTTTCAATCTTTTCTTGGACAGAAAGGTCATTGTCATAAAGACGTGTGTAGTTAGCTGGATTTTCTGAGATTGTATTGACAAGTGTTTCGGCAAGTGCTACGCCTCCTTCTGCGCCATCAGCCCAGACACTAGCCAACTCAACTGGCACATTGATAGAAGCACAAAGTTCCTTCAAGGCTGCGATTTCAGCCTCTGTATCAGAAACAAATTCATTAATCGCAACAACTGCTGGAATACCAAACTTACGGATGTTCTCAACGTGGCGTTTCAAGTTATCAAAACCTGAACGAACTGCTTCTACATTTTCCTCTGTCAAAGCGTCCTTAGCTACACCACCATTCATCTTAAGGGCACGAAGGGTTGCGACGATGACTACTGCATCTGGAGAAGTTGGCAAGTTTGGTGTCTTAATGTCAAGGAATTTCTCAGCACCAAGGTCTGCACCAAAACCAGCTTCAGTAACAGTATAATCAGCCAAGCGAAGGGCTGTGCTTGTTGCCAAAACTGAGTTGCATCCATGAGCGATATTGGCAAATGGACCACCATGTACAAAGGCAGGTGTACCGTAAATTGTCTGAACCAAGTTTGGCTTAATAGCATCTTTCAAAATCAATGCTAAAGCACCCTCAACCTGTAAATCACCTACAGAAACAGGTGTACGATCATAGCGATAACCGATAACGATATTCGCCAAACGGCGTTTCAAGTCCTCAATGTCCGTTGCCAAGCAAAGAATGGCCATAATTTCAGAAGCGACGGTAATATCGAAACCATCCTCACGTGGAATACCATTTAGAGGACCACCAAGGCCAACAGTCACATGACGAAGAGCACGGTCATTCAAGTCCACAACACGTTTCCAGAGGATACGACGTTGGTCAATACCCAACTCATTCCCTTGGTGCAAGTGGTTGTCAATCATAGCAGAAAGAGCATTGTTAGCAGTTGTAATGGCATGCATATCCCCGGTAAAGTGAAGGTTGATGTCCTCCATTGGCAACACTTGGGCATAACCACCACCGGCTGCACCACCCTTAATCCCCATGACTGGGCCAAGAGACGGTTCGCGAATAGCAATCATGGTTTTCTTACCAATCTTGTTCAAGGCGTCTGCCAGACCAATGGTAATAGTTGATTTCCCTTCACCTGCTGGTGTTGGATTGATGGCAGTAACCAAGATCAATTTCCCAACTGGATTGCTCTCAACTGCACGAATTTTATCAAAGCTGAGCTTAGCCTTGTACTTCCCGTACAATTCCAAATCGTCGTAAGAAATACCAAGTTTCTCAACAACATCAACGATTGGCTTTAACTCAATGCTCTGTGCGATTTCAATATCTGTTTTCATTCAAAACTCCTCTAACCTCTAATATGATAACTCATTATAACACAAAAAAAGATTTTTAACACCCATCTTGCTTGCTAATGTTCGTAAATATCAATATTTCAAGGGATATAATAGCGATTTTTAAAATTTTATATGCTTTTATAGTTTTAGACTATAAAGAATCTGAAAATAATCTAGTCTAGAAAATAATTATCAATTTCAGACAAATCGTGGAGAATTTTATTATCTTCAATTTCTAAACTTTCTGCCATCTCAATAGAGTACTCAAACCTAAGTTTAGTATTTATTGACAAATCAAACGAATATGCTTGTATTTCACCCAATTTTTTATACTTTTCTATGATTTCGTTGTAAATGACAAGATAATTTTCGTCTAAAGTTTTTATGTAACTATTCAGATTTTCCCTGTAATCTTGAATTATTTTTTGTTCTCTTTCATTTAATATTCCCTTACCTATCTCCCAAATTATTGAAGAGGATATTGAACCTACTACAGAACCTAGAACAGGTATTGGAATCATGATCTGACCAACACAAGCACCAATTGTAGCAAAGGAAGAATCTATTACATTTAATGTCAAGAGATTCATAAATTCATCTTGAGTTATTTCAGAAGATCTGAATCTCAAAACAACATCTATCATCCCATAAGTAGCCATAACTAAAGCACTGGCATTTGGAGCGCTAATACCCAAAATATTTGTTAATCCGTAAATGGAATAACCAGATATTGCCCCCTTTACAACTCCTTCAGCTGTGTCCAATCCACAATCTAACCAATCTGATTGTTCGAATTCAAAGATACTTTTTCCTTCTTTGTATTTTCCATACACAGTCGACATTAATGCTAAACCACCTTGTAAAAAAGCTGCGTTTCTTGCAACCTTGTTAGCTTCTTTTAAATTTGGTAATGCATGTTTTTGGGCCACTAATCTTTTTTTATTTAATTCTTGTTGTTTCAGTTTGACTGTTTTATAAATATTTTTCTGTTCAGAATCCAATAGAGAGTTAATTGAATTCTTTTGAGCGTCTTTATAATCTAGAGCAGAGGATTTCATCCAAGATTTGTATGAAGTAAGTCCCTTGCTTTCAGTGATATCATTAATCATTTGGCGTATATCCGTAATTTGTTTAATGGATAATCTCTTACCATTAAATTCAACTTCTTTTGCTCCAGCCATTATTTTTTCAAATACTTGAACGTGATCTTTTGGAAACATCATTTTCATTTTTGAACTGTAATGAAACGATTGAGCTAGTTCATCACGTAAATTATTATAAAACTTCATTTGAATAGTATTTCTAGCAATTAATAAATCTGCAGGTCCATTATCATTCAATACTTTTACAATAGGATTTAATCCTTCAATAGCTCTCCTCGCATTTACAATCCCTGCTTCTGCAAATTCAGCGATAAAGCCGTGACCACCATAATCTCCTCCACGCTTCTTTAGAATAACGTCTTCAATATTGTCTCTCGTATAGTTTAAAATCCTTGAGGCATTCTCCTTGTTTAATATGACTCTGCGTGCTTCATCCTCTATGATTTTCATAGCATTATGTAAATCTTGAATTCTCAAGTTATTTAAACAATTGACATATGCACCAATACCTTGGTTAAAAGCTTGATTAAAAATCTGGTTACTCATTTATTCTAATTTCCTTATTTACCATAGCAGTCAATGATAGAGTTGAATTCACTAAAGCACCTGCTTGATATTTTTCGTCATCAGTAAATAAGCTATAGTCCATTCCAGTTAAAGATAAATTGGCTAAATAAATTCCTTCTGTTTGTTTTTCAGTTAGTTCTATTAATTCCGTAACTTCTACTACTTTTTCTTTAAGTTGTCTAGCCAACAATTCTACCTTTTTCTGTTCCTCTATAGCCTCTTTTGCAACTTCTTCATTTTTCCTATTAGCTACTACACCAGCGCCAACAGAAGCGGTCAACATAGCGCCTGCAATTCCCCAACCGACAGGACCAGCCAATGCTAAAAATGCATTACCGGCTGCCACTCCACCGCCACCAGCTGCTACACTTCCACCACCTAACCAAGCCAGAGCGGCGCTATTTGCTGCAGCACCTGTCAAACTTGAAATTGCAGTACCTGTTGATGCAACACCAAATGTAGTTGCAACACCCATAGCGGCAGTAGGCCCTAAAGTTGCAACTGTTACTCCTAATGCGCTAAGTGAAGCCGTAGCCGCTGTGCTACCACTTGCTAATTCAGCTTCCTTAATTGACTGTGAAATAGCAATTTGCTTATCTTCAAAATTCTGAATTTCAACATCAATTGCTTCTAATTTTGTTTCAAACTCTTTTGGTTTATTTGCTAGTTTGTTAATTCTTTCTTCAACAATTTTTACAACTTTGATAGCTTTATCCCTAACCTGATAAAGCTCTATTGATTTATTAGCCAAGCTATCAGCTTCCTCATTATAACAACTAATAGCTTCATTATATCCATCAACAGCTTCTTGTCTTAGTTTAGAATTAAAAAGGTCTACCGATTCAATTTGTTCTTTTGTATTATTCGCTATTTTCCCAGCTTCGTTAAATGTTTCAGAAGTCACATTTGTTATCTGATGTGCTACATCTTCGGCAACTCCAACAGCTTTCACTGAGACATCTGAGACAACATTACCAACTTGGCTTGATACTTCACCTATAGTTTTTACAGATTCAGTAATAACTTCTCCAGTAAATTTACTCGCTTCATTTAAGGCTTCGCTAGTAGCAGAACCGACATCGTTCAATACTTTACCAGCTTCTTTTGCAATATTGTCTGCAAATTTAAAAAAATCCATAATAATATCCCTTTTAATTTACTTAGATTCATTATCTTATTTATTACTATGAATGTCAATGATAATATATTTTTCTTTTAAATGCTTTCATTTTACTTACTGTTTATTTTTGTGTACAATAGTGCTATGAAAATTTTAGTCACATCGGGCGGTACCAGTGAAGCTATTGATAGTGTCCGCTCTATTACTAACCATTCTACAGGTCGCTTGGGGAAAATCATCACAGAAACCTTGCTTGCTGCGGGGCATGAAGTTTGTTTGATAACGACAAAACGAGCTTTAAAGCCAGAAGCTCATCCCAACCTAAGCATTCGAGAAATTGATAATACCAACGACCTTCTAATTGTGATGCAAAAACTTGTTAAGGAATATCAGGTCTTAATCCACTCAATGGCTGTGTCTGACTACACTCCTGTTTATATGACGGGACTTGAGGAAGTTCAGGCTAGCTCTAATTTAGAAGAATTTTTAAGCAAGCAGAATCATCAGACTAAGATTTCTTCAACTGATGAAGTTCAGGTTTTGTTCCTTAAAAAGACTCCAAAAATCATCTCTCTAGTCAAAGACTGGAATCCTTCTATCCATCTGATTGGTTTCAAACTGTTGGTTGATGTTACTGAGGATCATCTTATTGAAGTTGCTAGACAGAGTCTTATCAAGAACCAAGCAGACTTGATCATTGCAAATGACCTGACTCAAATTTCAGCAGATCAGCATCGCGCAATCTTTGTTGAGAATGATCATCTTCAAACTGTTCAAACCAAAGAGGAAATTGCAGAACTCCTCCTTGAAAAAATTCAAACCTATCATTCATAGAAAGGAAAGCCATGGCAAATATTCTCATTGCAGTGACAGGTTCCATTGCCTCCTATAAATCAGCTGACCTGGTCAGTTCTTTGAAAAAACAAGGCCATCATGTCACTGTCTTAATGACCGAGGCAGCGAGAGAGTTTATCCAGCCTTTGACACTACAGGTACTCTCACAGAATCCAGTTCACCTTGATGTCATGAAGGAACCCTATCCTGATCAAGTCAATCATATCGAACTAGGTAAAAGAACTGATCTTTTTATCGTTGTCCCTGCTACTGCTAATACCATTGCCAAACTTGCGCACGGTTTTGCGGATAACATGGTGACAAGCACAGCGCTTGCCCTACCAAGTCACATCCCTAAACTCTTAGCGCCAGCCATGAATACAAAAATGTATGACCATCCGGCAACCCAGGCTAATCTAAAAACATTAGAGACCTATGGTTATCAGATTATCTCTCCAAAGGAATCTCTACTAGCCTGTGGCGATCACGGCAAAGGCGCCCTAGCTGACCTGAATACTATATTAGAAAGAATAAAGGAAACCCTCGATGAACAAACGCTCTAACATTGCCCCAATTGCTATCTTTTTTGCAGTTATGCTCGTTATCCACTTTTTGAGCTCTCTCCTATTTAATCTTTTCCCATTTCCAATTAAACCAACTATCGTTCATATTCCAGTAATCATTGCTAGTATCATTTACGGCCCACGAGTTGGTGTTACACTTGGTTTCTTGATGGGACTGCTAAGCTTAACGGTAAACACGATTACCATCCTTCCAACCAGCTACCTCTTCTCACCATTCGTACCGAACGGAAACATCTATTCTGCGATTATTGCTATTGTCCCTCGCATTTTGATCGGTCTGACACCTTACTTGGTATATAAACTGATGAAAAATAAAACTGGGCTAATCCTAGCTGGTGCCCTTGGTTCCCTTACCAACACCGTCTTTGTCCTTGGGGGAATCTTCTTCCTTTTTGGAAATGTCTTCGACGGCAATATCCAAAAACTCCTGGCCACCGTTATTTCTACAAACTCAATTGCCGAGCTTGTCATTTCTGCCGTTCTAACAGTAGCGATTGTCCCCCGTCTCGAAACCTTGAAGAAATAAAAAAACAACTCCACTTTCATCCTGAAGGTGGAGTTTAGCATTTAAAACATGAGAAACATCAATAGAATGTGAAAGCCAAAGTGCAGGAGCTGATACGAAAGAGGTGTAGGTTGCTGGCTTTTCTGGCTATCCAAGTATAGGGTTAGAGATAGTAAAACCAAACCAAATGTAATCACCAATCTGACGAAATAAGCAATTTCTAGTATTGCTGCCATCAAAAGAAAACCTAATAAAGGAAGGCTAAAGAGTGAAACAGCCAGACTGCTTGCTAATAGAGAGAGTAGCGAAAGGACCAATAAACTATAAACTAGGAAACGAGTCCAACCTGAGACTACTTTCCCTTCACTTTTCTGTTTTGACATCATCACGATTACCACGATTAGGTAAACAAAAAGTATCATCACATTTTCTCCTCAGTTCCTATTATTCTTTACCACATTTTAACCAAATTTTCCTGAAAAATCAATAATGCTTCTTGACTTGATTGGTGATTTATTGTACTATACTTGTGTATATACAGATAAATGGAGGTTCTTATGAATATACGGAAAAAAACGCAGTTTATGACTATGACTGCCCTACTCACTGCAATAGCGATTTTGATTCCAATCATTATGCCTTTTAAAATCGTTATCCCACCGGCTTCTTACACCCTGGGAAGTCATATCCCCATCTTTATCGCCATGTTTCTTTCGCCTTTGATGGCTGCTTTTGTGATTATTGCTTCTAGTCTTGGTTTTCTGATGGCAGGCTATCCGCCTGTTATTGTACTCCGTGCCTTCTCTCACATTGTTTTTGGTACTTTGGGGGCTTTGTACTTAAAGAAATTCCCTGAAACCTTGGATAAACCAAAGGCATCTTGGATTTTTAACTTTGTTTTGGGTGTTGTTCATGCTATCGCTGAAGTAATAGCTTGTATCATCTTTTATGCTACTTCAGGAACAAATGTTGAAAATATGTTTTATGTTCTCTTTGTCCTAGTTGGTTTTGGCACAATCGTCCATAGTATGGTAGACTATACATTAGCACTAGCTGTCTATAAAGTGCTTCGAAAACGTCGCTAAAAGGAAAAACTATGACAAAGGATCGCAAACAAGCTCTTCTCAAACTGTTAAAAGAGGCACCAAAAGCTCTCAATGGTCAAACTTTGGCTGAACACTTTCATGTCACTCGTCAGATCATTGTACAGGATATCGCTATTCTCCGAGCAGATGGAGCTCCTATCCTATCCACCAATCGAGGCTATATCTACAAAGAAAATGATGCCAGCCCCTACGTTCACAAACTCTTTAAAGTGAAACATGAACTGGAAGAAATCGGTCAGGAACTACTAGCTATTGTAGATAATGGCGGACGTGTTCAGAATACTTTGATTGACCATCCTGTTTATGGAGAAATTGAGACCCTACTCAAACTCACCTGTCGTCGAGATGTCCAACATTTTTTAGAGCAAGTCGAGAACTCTGACTTTAGACCCCTTTCTGAATTGACGGATGGCACCCATTACCACCTTGTTGAAGCCGAAACACAACAAGACCTCCACTATATCGAGGAGGCCTTGGATAAACTTGGTTATTTAGTAAAAGACTAGAAGGTTTCTTTCTCCCAGCCGTCCTCTGTGCGGTGGCGATAGAAGAACTCAGACTTGTCAGGTGCTTCCATCATTTCCATCAAAGGCAATATATCATAGGCCAGATCCAAATTTGGAATCTGGTCTTTTTGCACCCAAGATACTTCTCCTTCTTCTGAGGATTGGAGACTTCCAGTAAACTCTGTCGCCTTATAACAAACAACGATGTAGCGCCCACCTGTATCTAAGGGCCAGTTTTTAATGCCGACCAGTTGGGGATTCTGAATGGTTAGACCAGTTTCTTCATAAATCTCACGAATGACAGACTCGGCAAAGGACTCGCCATTCTCAACATGACCTCCTGGAAAGGCATAGCCAGACCAGCGATTGTTTTCAGGAGAGCGGTATTGCATGACTACTCGCTGGGTTTCGAGGTCTTCAATCAGACAGATATTGGTTAAAATGGTTGCTTGGGCACGGGACATAGATTTGCTCGCTTTCTAAGTTATTAAAATGTATCTTCGTTGTATTTTACTTCTGACTTCATGATAAAGGGATTGATCAATTCATGATGTTCATAAGTAGTACGGGCCAAAAAACCTCTAGCAATGATGATTTCCTTATCTTGTATGCGATAGTCTATATTGATAGGGATGGCTGGATCCGAGATAACTGATAAAACAAAGAATGCTGCAAACCAAAGGTAAAATGTCACCAATCCACTAAATATTTGAAAAATAAGGTGATACCATTGAAAATCTCTTGTTCTATAAAAAATTCTCCAGGGATGGATTAGGAAGGTCAAACAAAGAATGAAAAACCAACTATTCCACAAAATTGGCGTAAAAGATAGGCCAAAAACCAACAACACCAAATGAAGAACCACAAAGGTCAGCAAAGCCAAATAGAGGGTTTTAAATGAAATTAACTTAATTCGATTTTCTTTTGTCATGATTTTTCCTCTTTTTGTCCTTATATTTCAAAATGACCATTAATATCGCTGGAATGATGAAAAAGATTAGATAGGTAGCAATTGGAAGCCAGATGTAGCGATAATCGATAGATAATAGGGAAGGAATTTTTTTAACATTTCTCCCTTTCACCCCAACAAGTAAGTGGAGGAGAAAAATAGGTCCGTTTATGAATAGAAAAGTTTTTAAAAATCCTTGTACTGAGGCCTTATTGCTAAAACCATCTCTAAAAATACCTTGATAGAGTGTGTGCACCAAAAAGACAAAATTCATAATAATTGGTAAGAGATAGGACATTTCTTGATATGGTTTCGGGATAAGTGACGTCCCGAACAACACATACATGATACCAAAAATAGATAATAATATTATACCACCATCCATAAAAGAAGCAATCTTTAAATGTCTTTCCAGCCACAATTGGACGTGAGCTACCAAAGAATACTTTTTATGGATTTTTCTCATTTTTCTGTCCTGTTGTTTGACCTTCTTTTTTCTCTTAATCTTTCGTTCCATTTACGCCTCCTTCTGCTCTTTTCTATCCGTATAATCAAAAGCAGAATGCCCAGCCCCAAGAAAAAGAAAAAGAGATAACTTACAATAGGGACCCAGACATATGCTGGATCCATAGAAATTATGGGAGGGAAATTCGTTGACTTACGACGTCCTAGCCAATTCAGACCTACCAAGAGATGAAAGGGAAAAAGAAGACCATTAAACCCAATAAATCCCCATGAAAAGTAACGCCATTTCTGAAGTTTATCACTACTAAAACGAAAGACAAGGAAATAGGTTGATAAGATCAGAAGGATAAGATTGAAGCTTAAGGGGGAAAGATAGTTTATGTTCGGTAATGGGTAACTAATGTAAGAGGCGGCAAGAAATGATACAAACATAGATCCAAATAATACACTCGTATCCAAAAGTTGACCAATCCTTCTGTGCCTTTCCAGCCAAAGAAAAATCCTCTTAGTCCAAGAAGGCTTTTCTTTTGTCTTGTACTTCATTTGCCTACTCATCTTCATTTTCATCTACTCCTTTTTTTGAACCTTTGGAGAGAAAGAAGATTGCCAAAGTTAACATCAAGACTAGAAGGTAGATGACAATAGGAAACCAGATATAGGATGACTCCAGTGAAAACAAAGGTGATAGAACGACTCTTCCTCTTTTTCTCACGCCAATCAGTTGAAAAATGAAGCTAAGGATATTGATATAAATAAAGGGTTCACAAAATCTTTTAAGGGTCCTTTCTTTTTCAGTTTTCACTGACAAAAAGAGAGCATAGAACCTATTACCCAAGATAAAAAGATTCAATTGCAAGGGAAATAAAAGCTCTCTGTAACGAAAATCAGCTGGAATGCTTTTGTTCTGTGATGTTGTAAATTCTATAACTAGGAACAAGCTGATATAAAATACAATATCAAGCATAAATTTGACAAATCGATGCCCTTGTAACCAAAAACGTACTGAATCTAAGGCCGATGATTTCTTATACTTCTTCTCTTTCAAATTCATAATAACTTCTTTCCATTTAAAATATATTCTAAAACGTGATTGTTTGTTCATTGAGTCATCTGAAAACAAAATCACAATTCTACCAGTATTTGACTCTCAGATTTTGATGATTTCTTACGTACCATTCTAATTTCAGTGATAGGTTTTCCAAGGTCAAGTATTTTTTCTTGCCCATCAAAAGTAAAACCCATTTTTTGATAGAAAGCAATCGCTCGCTTATTCTCATTTAATACCCATAAAAATATTTCAGAGAACTGTTCAAGAGTCGTCAGAGCTTCCTTCATTAACTTCTGAGCAATACCTTTTCCATAATAGTCTTTTAAAACATATAAGGCAATGATTTCGCCAGCTTGAATAGTCTCATCACGAAAGTTTCCATAACTGATAAAACCAACTACTTTCATATCATCTATGGCAATCAATGTATTTTCTGGATATTTTTGACTAAAGAATCGACATCTTTCTAATGTCATTGTCTCCTGAAATTCTGCAGGCAAAAGATCGTCATAAGCCTCACGCCATGTCTGCCAATGAACTCGGGATTTCCCTTCTATCTCCTCAGGAGTTTCCATTTGTTTGATAGTTAGGTTCATTTATTTTACCCCATTCTTCTCTCAAAACACCATATTTAATACTATCAAAATATTTGCCTTGGTAATAACGAACTTTTGGAATATGAGCTTCTTTTTTCATTCTTAATTTTTCAGCCAATTTCATCATACCAAAATTTCCTGACCAAGTTGTCAAACCAAGATGCTCCAACTCCAAGTAATCCTGAAATGTCTGATCTATCCACTGTAGCATAGCAGCTTTTCCAATTCCAGAGTTCCAAAATTTCTTGTCATAAATACAAATTCCCAATTCCATCCATCTTGTTTGTTTACATACCCAGTAGCGCGAAACAGTCCCAACTAGTTTATCATCAACAAAAATACCAAGGCGATTTGAGTTGTTTAGAGCGGATTCTGATTTTTGTAGTTTAAATTCTTGAAAATTAGGAAAATGCTGATAATCGTCATAATAGGGAGCATCATACTGCTTCCAAATTGGATCAGATTGTGAATAAGCAATTTCCCACAAAGACAACAGATCTTCTTCTATTAGTTTTCTTAAATAAACCATACTATTTCCTAATCCAACGCCTTGACTTCCTCAGCTACTTTTTGTAGATACTTTTCTCTTGTTGAACTTGTATTCACCTCACGCCCTAACTCACCCAAAATTGAAACTTTCTTTGTTTTAATACCGCAGTGATTTAGGACAGCATTCTTTAATACTGATATTCCATAACTGTCTGGGATACTGATAGGACCTGAGAATGCTTTGTACCACCATGTTGGTGCCATGGATGTTGCGTAAATACTGGCTGATTTTCCTTTTAGTAACTTTTTAAACTGCTGACCTCTTAAGTAATTCCAAATAAAACTTCCTTGATTATTGGCAGAGTACGCAATTCCTGGCGTGAAAACACGATCAATCCAACCCTTCAATAAGCTAGGCATACTACTCCACCAAATTGGATAAACAAAAATGAAATGATCTGCCCACTGGATTAATTCCTGAGAGCGAAGTATGAAAGAGTCCTCTTCCATACGTTTTCGATAACCATAACGTAATACAGGATCAAAATCTATCTCATTTAGGTTAATAGATTCAAGCTCATGATGATTTGAGTCAATATTTTCTACAATCGTTCGAAAAATTTCTTGACAGAAACTTTCCTTGTCAGGATGTCCATTGATGACTAAAATTTTCATTCATTCTCTCCTATCTAATCCAACGCCTTGACTTCCAACATCATATCGCGTATCTGAGCAGCCAACTCGAAATCAAGCACTTCGACGGCTTCTTGTATTTGTTTTTCGAGTTTTTTGACGAGTTCTTTGCGTTCTTGTTTGTTGAGGCTATTGATATCGACTTCCTTGTCCTCTTCCTTAGCTACTGATTTAGTCACGGCAATTAAGTCACGGATAAGTTCAGTAAACCTTAAGTTCTCAGTGAAGTGTATATTTTAATGCCTCTTGCTCCTATTTTAATAAGACAATAAAGTTTTAAGTCTGTTTAAGATTTTTAACACTCTTTATTAAAGTAAGAATATACGCCATTAATTTATTTCTAAAATACTCAATCATAGCGCCAGAAAAGAACAGGGCCAGTGTCATAACTAGAATCATAATGACAAAAATGGGAAATTCTTGTTCTTCAACTAAAGTATGGATGGTTGGTATAATTCTTCTAAAAATAAGAGGATGTACATGAAACAGATAAACCCCCAAAGTTAGTGGAGATATTAAAAGAACTATTCTCTTAAAAGTTAAGGGAATATCTTTAATATTCAAGAAGAGTAAAAATATTGCTATTCCTTGCAGTGTAACCGTAGGAGAAATATAACTTCTCCACTGTTCAAAACCAAGCCAGCACAATATAAAAGTTAAACTAGTTAGAAATAAAATGAATCCACTAACATTACGTATTTGAAAACGACTTTCGTAATTTGATTTTCTAATTATTGCTCCTATAGTGTACAAAAGAATCATCCATAATACACTATATCCACCCCACAAGCCCAGAATATCTTGTTTAAATACTGTAGGTATGACAGAAAAGTATATAAATGCTCCACTAACAATTGGAAGCAATTGTTCTTTTTTCAATGTCAACACTGCTTGATTCAAAAATGGTGCTATTAAGACTAAACCAAAATAGCAACTCATATACCAATACTGTCCATGACTTATTGGAGTTAAAGCTGAAAACCAATCACTTAAGTTAACAGATGTTTTTGAAAAAATAGCAAATACAAAAGTAATTGAAATAGTATAGAAAATAATCTGTACCCAAAAACTAAATATTTTTTTATAACTAAATTGTGAATAAAGACCGACATACCCACTGATTAAAATATAAATATTTACAGCTGAATATGAGAAAGCTTCTAAAAAATTGGCAAAAATATAGTAAAGATCTTTTTGACTATCAACTTTCTCCAAAATTCCTCCCATACCCAAAACATGTAAGTTGCAAATCATCAACATAGCGAAAATTCTACAACATTCAATGCCTATGTGTTTAGTTTTTTTTGCTGTCATATTATGTCTTTCTATATATTTCTATTTCTTTATAATTTTTTCAGTTTAACGCCTTCACTTCCAGCATCATATCGCGGATCTGAGCAGCCAGTTCAAAGTCAAGCACTTCGACGGCTTCTTGCATTTGTTTTTCGAGTTTCTTGACGAGTTCCTTACGTTCTTGTTTGTTGAGGCTATTGATATCGACTTCCTTGTCCTCTTCCTTAGCAACTGCCTTAGTTACAGCAATCAGGTCACGGATTTCTTTCTTGATTGTCTGAGGTACGATACCATGCTCTTCATTATAAGACATCTGGATTTTCCGACGACGAGCCGTTTCATCAATAGCACGTTGCATAGACTGGGTCACCGTGTCTGCATACATGATGACATGCCCTTCGCTATTGCGAGCAGCACGTCCAATGGTCTGAATCAATCCACGTTCGTTACGAAGGAAACCTTCCTTGTCAGCATCTAGAATAGCAACCAAGCTTACCTCAGGAACGTCAATCCCTTCGCGGAGCAGATTGATTCCGACCAAAACATCAAAAACACCCAAACGTAGGTCACGGATAATCTCCGTCCGCTCCAAGGTTTTGATATCCGAGTGCATATACTTGACCTTGATGCCCATTTCTTTGAAGTAGTCGGTCAAGTCTTCTGCCATCTTCTTGGTCAAGGTTGTGATAAAGGTTCGTTCATTCTTTTCAACACGGGCATTGATTTCACCTAGGAGGTCATCAATCTGTCCCATAGTTGGACGGACTTCCACTTCAGGATCCAAGAGCCCTGTTGGACGAATGATTTGCTCGATCACTGTCTCGGTCTGTTCATTTTCATAGTCACCTGGTGTCGCTGAAACGTATACAATCTGATGCACATGACTCTCAAACTCCTCCCGACGGAGAGGACGATTATCTAAGGCAGACGGCAAACGGAAACCATAATTGACCAACATTTCCTTACGAGAACGGTCTCCATTGTACATGCCCTTTATTTGCCCCATAGTCATGTGACTTTCATCAATCATAATCAAGAAATCATCTGGGAAGAAGTCAAGAAGCGTATAAGGAGGCTCTCCTTCGCTACGACCATCCATGTGGCGGGAGTAGTTTTCGACACCGTTGGTATAACCCATCTCACGCAGCATTTCGATATCGTACTCTGTCCGCTGTTTCAAACGCTGAGCTTCTAGCAGTTTGCCTTCCTTTTCAAAGACAGCCAACTGCTCCTCCAACTCTGCCTGAATTTTCACAATCGCAACTTCCATGTGGTCGTCATTGGTCACAAAGTGAGTGGCAGGGAAAATCGCCAAATGATCCACTTCACCCAATACCTGACCTGTCAAAGCCTCAACCTCACGGATACGGTCAATCTCATCACCGAAAAACTCTACTCGAAAAGCGTGTTCATCACGAGAAGCTGGGAAAATCTCCACCACATCCCCGCGAACGCGAAATCTTCCCCGTTGGAAATCAATATCATTGCGTTCAAACTGAATATCAACCAAGTCATTCAAGAGTTTATCACGAGAAATCTCCAGACCTGGACGAAGACTAACAACACTATCAGAATATTCCTTGGGCGAACCCAAACCATAGATACAAGAGACAGAAGCTACGACGATGACATCGTTACGCTCCAGAAGAGCTGAAGTCGCTGAGTGTCGAAGCTTGTCAATCTCATCATTGACCGAGCTATCCTTCTCAATATAGGTATCGCTCGAAGGGACATAGGCCTCTGGTTGATAATAATCATAGTAGGATACGAAGTACTCGACTGCATTTTCAGGGAAAAATTCCTTGAACTCTCCATAGAGCTGCCCAGCTAGCGTTTTGTTATGGGCAATGACCAAAGTTGGTTTATTAACTTTGGAAATGACCTGACTCATGGTATAGGTCTTCCCTGTACCCGTCGCCCCCATCAAAATTTGGGCCTTCTCTCCACCTTCGATATTGTCAACCAACTGCTCAATCGCTTGGGGTTGATCTCCTGAAGGTTGGTATTTTGATACTAGTTTAAATTTATTATCTGTAATTCTATTAATCATGATTGCCTCATCTGCATTTTTCTATCCTTCTATTTTACCATAAATTTACTTTTCAGACTCTACTCTAGGTTGATAAGAGTGAGTATTTCATGTTACATTTCCTTACATAAAATCCATAAAATTTGCCTTTTCATTCATTTTCTGATATAATGGGAAAATATTCGGAAAAGGAGACTAAAAATGAAGAAAAAAATACTAGCATGTTTGCTCATTTTATTTCCCATTTTCTCACTAGGTATGGCAAAAGCTGATACTGTTAAGATTGTGTCTGATACAGCTTACGCACCTTTTGAGTTTAAAGATTCAGATCAAACCTATAAAGGGATTGATGTTGATATTATCAATAAAGTCGCAGAAATCAAAGGATGGAACATCCAAATGTCTTATCCCGGCTTTGACGCAGCTGTAAATGCAGTGCAGTCAGGTCAAGCAGATGCTATTATGGCAGGTATGACAAAAACAAAAGAACGCGAAAATGTCTTTACCATGTCTGATACCTATTATGATACAAAAGTTGTCATTGCTACCACAAAGGCAAATAAAATCACCAAATATGAGGAACTTAGCGGGAAAACAGTTGGAGTTAAGAACGGAACTGCCGCTCAACGTTTCCTCGAAAGTATCAAAGATAAATACGGTTTCTCTATCAAAACCTTTGATACAGGTGATTTGATGAATAACAGTCTAAGTGCTGGTGCTGTGAACGCCATCATGGATGATAAACCTGTTATTGAGTATGCGATTAACCAAGGACAAGATCTCAGCATCAATATGGATGGCGAGGCTGTTGGAAGCTTTGCTTTTGGTGTCAAGAAAGGGAGCAAGTATGAACACTTGGTTACCGAGTTTAACGAAGCCCTAGCACAAATGAAGAAGGATGGTAGCTTGGAGCAAATCATCCAAAAGTGGACGGCTTCTAAAACTACGGCAAGCCCAACAATAACTACTGCTGCTGGACAAAAAGCTA